>JAJNBR010000070.1 GCA_021156265.1 Flavipsychrobacter sp. | reverse complement strand
ACAGGCGACGTTTTCCTGAAAAAGATCGTTTTAAACAATGGGCCATGGAATTACCGTTTGGAAACTGTTGTACAAAAAACCGGTCTACCGAACGGTATACGGTATGTTATAAACAGTTGGGACCAGAGATACATTCCGCCTCTTATGAAGAATGTTACGACCGGTAGCATTGATACAGTAACCTACCTTAGCGGTGTGCTGACTGATACAACGTTAATGCCTGAAGAATGGGGTCAACCGGTCACTTTCCGATATTTTTCCAATGACACTTCTCTTTGTCTCAAAAGCGCAGCTTACATATTCTCCAGCAATTTTGTCCACGATAGCGTTGTACATGCATTTGAACCTTGTGGAATTTATGCGAAATACAAAAAAGGAATAGGAAGAATCGCCTACTTTGAATGCTACGATCCGACACCCTATAATGACTATGAAGAAACCTTGATCGGCTATCAAAAAGGGAATAAATCCTGTGGTTATCCAGCAGTTTTGGGAGTAACCTCAGTCGCTGATGCTGACATTAATATTTACCCCAATCCTTCGCATGGTATCCTGTACATTCGGGGAAATATAACTTCAAAGCCTAATACAGCAATAATCATATGCGACCCTCAGGGTAAAGAAGTATATCGCATTGCCACCATCCCGCAAAACGGACAGCTTCAGTTATCATTACCGGATGGAGTGTATTATTTGAAGTGCATGGCAGGTGAGCAATATGCAGTGAAGAAGATCACGATTATTAACTAAATTTCGGGTATGAGATTGAGACTTACGCTTGCCTTGCTACTGCTTGCTTACACGCTACAAGCCCAAACCGATTGGTGGTGCGTTCAGCCTGCAGCTAAAAACTATTTCATTAACGGCGAGTATTACCTCCGCGGCATCAGTGTCGACTCTGTCAGGACGGTTGGCAGCAATACCGTGCTTTATCCATTCAAGTCGCCGCGCGGTTACTACCAGAGCAGCCAAAAACTGAAACCATCGGGCAGCTGGCTGGGAGAGACCATTACCATCGCACCCGACGGCAACCATTACTTCGACAACTTCTGGGGCGATACCGTAACTATTAAAACGCTGGCCAACCTGAATGACAGCTGGGAATTGTATAATGACGCGACAACCCAACACTATACCGCAATGGTAACGGCTGCAACCACTGCGACGGTATTAGGCGCACAAGACTCAGTAAAGGAGATAACCATTACGGCATGGAATGACGCAGGAGTAAACAGCGCTGACCCGCTGCATAATACAAAGATCATCCTCAGCAAAAACCATGGTTTTGTGCGGGTGACCGACCTTTTTATGTTCCCGCTGCATGAACCTAATAACGTTTTCCAGAGAGGCTTCGATTACTGGCTGGACAGGGACCTGCCCGCCCCGACTGTACCTACTGCTCACCAGTTGTACTTTGATCTCGTTGACTTCTACAATCCCAAAAATTCAGAGGTATACAATTTCAACGTGGGCGATATTTTCGAATACGAAGCAGACGGTGTTGAGAACGTTACCAACTCCGAGATCGAAAAGATCATCCTGGATGAGATTGTTGAAAAAACTGTCGGGGCTGCTTCCGTTCAATATAAAATAGCACGGTGGACCTATACGAAGGACTTTAAAAAATCGCCGCCTTTGCAGAGCACGGCAGCCTCTTATGTCACCCTGAGCTACAATAATGCGCTGCTGATAGATACCAGCTTCATGCCTGAAGAATGGGGACAGAAAGACATTCTGCGTTACAACCCTGCTGACACCAGTTTTTGTGAAACCGGGATGGCTTACCACAGGTCATCAACCAATATGCAACCCGACAGCTCAATTGTTACCATGCACCCTTGTGGCTATGGCTACCGGTACAAGAACAAAATGGGCCTTACCTGGTATCAGCGGTGCTGGAACCCGGCCTTCGGCGGAACATACTTTACGCAACTTTTGTACACGAGTAAAAACGGAAATCCCTGTGGCGATTTCCAGGCCCTGGACATTGCGCAAACGACGGTAAACAACGGCATCAGCATTTATCCGAATCCTGTATCAGACCAATTATTCGTGAACCTGCCCTTAGCCGGCGACGCTACCGTTACACTACATAACGCAATTGGCCATGAGGCAAAACATATACTTGCGGACGGAAGCCCCGTATCCATAGATGTGTCAGAACTCCCGGCCGGGCTTTATCATATCAGCATCTCGCAGAATGGCGAACGAATGACTGATAAAATTCTTATAGAGCATTAATAAGAAAGCCTCCGTTCCGGAGGCTTTCTTATTTTGAACCGCTTTATGATATTTAGAAGTTGATTTGCGCCTGTAACCTCACCAAACTCCCCTTCTGGAAATTGTTTTGCTTCTTGAAGTCTTCAAACTTACGCGATGAGATAGTGTACATAGCTGTCAGCTCGAAAGCTTTGGTTGGCGCCCACTCGACACCTACTTCAACATCATTTACTTTATAGCTGCGCGCATCCAGTTCATGTTTCTTACCACCATCGTAATAAGTAAGACGTGTAAAAGGATAGATCAGTTGTTTGTTTATCCTGGCCATATAGCTTAACGTCACGTATCCACCTGTCAGATTCCGTGCTTCGATGCTATCTGTAGCTTTATTGAACTCGGGCCCTACACCTATGTTATACTCAGCCTGTATACCGAAGGGTTTGGGATATAGTATAAACGACGCTGCCACACGCTTGTCGATATAGTTCATATCAGGACGATACTTTACCTCCTGCGATACCTGGTCTTTTGCCAGTTCATAAAAGCCCGTATAGCCCTGTATACCGGGTTCAATGACCTGGCTTCCGATAGCAAAAGGATAACTCAGGCGCGCTGCCACGTGACGATTATTGTTCAGCTCCGGCTTGTTTGCTGTCTGACCATTATAGGCACCTATGCCAAATACACCATAATCGCCCGACCCTTTATAACCATCGCTCACCAGTTTCGAAAAGCGGTCACGTATTTTCTTTGGCGCCCAGTAAAAAAACACGCCGAGATCGCGCTCGTTGCTTAGGGCGCTGTTAAGCGCATCATTACGGTCGAGCGGAAGACGGTTCTGGCTTGACTGCATGTTCTCGAAACCAAAGGGGATCTTGCTTTGACCTACCCTGAAACGGAATTCATTTTTCCTGTCCACTCCAAGATCCATATACGCATCGCGGATCTGGCCAAAATGCAGGCCGGTAGAAGATGCTGAACTGGCAAAATCGGGTTGTATATAGAAGTATACCTGCTTGCTGATCTGGCCATAAAGAATGACGCGTGCGCGGCGCAAAAAGAAGCCGCCCTCACCACCCCAG
Source organism: Flavipsychrobacter sp. (assembly GCA_021156265.1). GTDB lineage: Bacteria > Bacteroidota > Bacteroidia > Chitinophagales > Chitinophagaceae > Polluticoccus. Next base: position 13,786 of record JAJNBR010000070.1, on the reverse strand, counting down.
CTCTTGTCGCACTGTTCGCATTTCAGGTTCGGATTAGTTTCCCCGATCTTGTTGTAGCGGGCTTGCATATAGCCCCGGATACTAAACGATTCGTACCATTTTTTCTTCGGGTTTTCAACAGCCTGTAATTCATCGCCGGTACCGCCGGAGAAAATCGATTCATACCATTTTTTCTTAGGCTCATTCACTTGGATCTCATCAGTCTCTTCCTGACCCGATGCAGCGGTAAAACTGATGACGCATATTACAGCTAATAAGAATTTTTTCATTTGCTTTTTTACGACCGAAGCCTTGTTTTTGTCAATTCCGGGCGCAAAATTAGAGCATAGGCTTGGGTTAAACCAAGAGATAATGCAGACTTAACGATTTGGTAATATTGGGGTCACAACTGATTCGTAAGGCGTGACCAGAGAGGCTTTGCAAAGATACGAAATAATGATAATCGAACCTTAACAATTCATTAATATCCAGGTTAAAGATGATTTGTAAGCGGCCTGCTTACTCCGGTCCCTGAAATAGTAAATAGTTGTTAAAAATCCATATCCGAAGAGCTTTGCAGTTTGATTAATTGTAATTTACAGGACTTATAAAGATGAAAAAGACGAACCTATTGAAAGGCTTTTTTGTTGCACTGGGTATGCTCTTAGCAGCTCCGGCAGCCTTTGCAGCCAAGATATTAATACCGATGGATGCCGATAACCAGGCCAACCACCTGAAGGCTTACGGCATTACTTACGCAGCCCTGCAGCTGGGCATGGAGGCCGACTGGCTGCTGAACTACCAGGGCGGCAGCTTCGCCATTGCCCAGACCGACGCCATAGAGCGCCTGTGCAAACTGCGCGGGGTGAGCTACCAGGTTATGAGCGACGGGCAGTACCTGGGGATAGTAAATACTATCTCGCATCCTGACTATAACGGCGACATCATAAAACTGGAAAAACCACCACGTATAGCAGTGTACACCCCACCCGGCAAGCAGCCCTGGGATGATGCAGTGACGCTGGTGCTTACCTATGCGGAAATACCATTCGATAAGCTGTATGACGAAGAGATGCTGGCTGACAAGCTGAGTGATTACGACTGGCTGCACCTGCATCACGAGGATTTTACGGGCCAGTACGGCAAATTCTGGGCAGCCTACCGCAACGCGCAGTGGTACCAGGACGATGTAAAGAACAACGAAACTATTGCAGCCAAACACGGCTTCCGCAAAGTATCCCAGCTGAAACTGGCAGTAGCCAAGAAGATACGTGACTTCGTACTGGGCGGCGGCTACCTGTTCGCTATGTGCTCTGCCACCGATAGCTATGATATAGGTCTGGCCGCAGAGGGTACCGACATAGCAGACGTACCTTACGATGGCGATCCGCCGGCAGGAAACGTACAGCAGATGCTGGATTTTACAAAGGGCTTTGCCTTCAAGAACTACGAGGTATATACCAATCCATACATGTACGAGTTCTCCAGTATCGACAATACCGATGCGAGGCATGTACAAATGGACGTAGACTATTTTACGCTGTTTACCTTCTCTGCTAAGTTTGACCCTGTACCTACTATGCTGTGCCAGAACCATACCACCACCATCAAAGGTTTTATGGGACAGACAACCTCATTCAAAAAGCAGCACCTGAAGACAAATGTGTTGGTGATGGGCGAATACAAACCTGCCGACGAGGCACGCTATATACACGGTGAATATGGCAAAGGCACCTGGACCTTCTATGGCGGCCACGACCCTGAAGACTACCAGCACGCCATTGGCGACCCGCCAACAGAACTAAGCTCGCACCCTACAAGCCCGGGATACAGGCTGATATTAAACAATGTGCTGTTCCCCGCGGCAAAGAAGAAACCGAGGAAGACTTAAACTACCGATCCAACTTTAATAGAAAAGGGTAAGCTTGAATCGCTTACCCTTTTGCTTTTTTCGGCTTTTCATTGCTCGCAGTCTCATCAATTTCCCGCTGTAGTTTCTTGGTCAGCTTTGATTTAATAAGCTCGTACGACTGGCGTAGATAGTGCTCCCATTCTTTCGGCTTGAGTGCATTACGCTTTTGCACCTGCACCCACTTGTTCTTTGCCATATAGGGTGCTTGTATGATATCCTTGCGTTCACAGAGTTCCTCGAAATCCTCATCGGTCACTTTGATGCTCACCGTGGCATCATCGGCGAAGCCTGTGATGCAAAACATTTTCTCACCCACCATAAAGCAAAGATGGTCTTCCCATTTTACGCCTTCGGTAGCGCCGGGAAAGCCCAGGCATATAGAGCTGAGTTTTTCTGTGTCCATGGAGCAAAGTTAAACGCAAAAAAGAAAAGGGCCGGCATATCTGCCGACCCTCTTATATAGTTGTTTGCGTGCTTAACGGATCTTATACCTCAACCCGGCATATATATTCCTGCCCATCACAGGTCCCCAGACCATAGAAGCATCGAAGCCCACATCGTAAGGATGCAGCGCGCCGATGACCGGCATGTGTTGCATGTAGTTGGTGAGGTTCTCGCCACCCAGGTACACTTCAAAGTCGTCATTAAAGGCTTTACTGATCTGTGCATTCATCTGCACAAATGAGGGAGACATTTCGCCTTGTGTGAAACTCATGTGGTGATGATCGTGCACGGACGGGATACGCTTCTGCCCTACCCACTGTACTGTGTAGTCGAACTTCCAGTGATTGCGGGTTTCGTAACCGACGTTTGCAAAAGCACGGTGTGCAGCTACCAATGGGCGTTCCTTCAAAATGCCATTGTACGTCGTTTGTACATCGTACCAGCGGTAAGCCAGTCGCAGGTCCAGCCCGTGAATCACTTCGTAGTCGAATTGCGTTTGAAAGCTGTTGGCGTATGACTTGCCGTCGAGATTGTAGAATCGCACATCGTGTGCATCTTCAACATCCACCACCACCTGGTTTTCGAAGTTTGTACGGTAGAAGTCGAAGCTAACGGCGCCGTCACGGTAGTCGAGCTGGAACTTTTGAGTCAGGTTGACACCCATATTCCAGGCCACTTCAGGCTCAAGGCCATAAGGATTGCCGGCAGTGGTGCCGTGTACGATGAAGTTCCTGCTACTTGCCATATAGCCGATATTTTCTGCAAAGATGTTTGCAGTACGCTGTGCACGACCAACTGAAGCGCGTATCGCTGTGCGTTGGAACGGCGCATACCGCACATGCAGTCGGGGCGTCGCAAAGGCACCGTAGATATTGTGGTAATCTCCGCGAAGACCCGCTACGATATTCAATTTCTCGAGATGGTTGTATGCATACTCTACGAACGCACCAGGCACGATCTCGCTACGCGTAAATTGCTGAAAGCTCAACAGCTCATCATATCTATCTACCAGTGTGCTGGCGCCGGCCTTGATGACGTGGTTGGTATTGCCGAGTATAGACTGGAAGATGAGGTTGGAGTAGAAGCTTTTCTGTGTAGCGTTGTAATTGCGTTGACCATAAAGTGCATCCTGGTCGTGGTAAATACCGGACAGCTGCAGACCGACACTGGTGCCGGGTTTGTTGGGGAGCATCTTACCGATCTTTGCCCAGCCTTCCATGCGGCGAATATCCATCTGGTAGCCCCAGGGATTTCCCGGCTTTTGTTCTGTTCCTTCCGCATAACCCCACTGGCCGCCGGTGTTGGAAGAGTACGTTCCCTTCACCCCACCCTGCACTTCCCAGTTCTTAGGGCCGAACCAGAACCAGCGGTTAAGACCAACGAAGTTTTTATCCTTCGGCTGATCGAGGAAGCCGTCATCGTTCTGGTCTATTTTCAGCCACTGCGATTTGCCGTGCAGCATGAAGTTGGTGGACAGCTTATCGTTGAACTGTTTGCGGTGAACAACGTTGCCCTCAGTACGGCCCTGTGTATTTTGATACAGGTTAAGCAGCCATTTTTCGTCTGCTTCTTCGAAAGGTTTTTTCAGCTCTATGTTTATCTGGCCCGCTACACTTTCGTATCCATTTACTACGCTGCCTGTACCCTTACTCAGCTGCATGCCTTCTATCCAGGTACCGGGAGTAAACGTCAAACCAGTTACAGAGGCTAGTCCACGTGTGTCGGGAATGTTCTCGCGTGTTATTAAAGTGTATGGTCCGGCAAGGCCAAGCATCTGAATTTGCTTATAGCCAGATACCGCGTCAGTAAAGGCCACGTCAACAGACGGTGTTGTTTCAAAACTTTCGCTCAGGTTACAACATGCTGCTTTCAGCAATTCGCGTTCGCTGATGAGTTCGGTTTTGATCGGGTTGAGCAGGCTTACTTCAGTACTGCCTTTGCGCTTCGATACCACCACCTCTTTCAGCTTGCGGGGCTGCTCGAGCGTCACGTTCAGCGTGGTAGCATTAGCTACATCAATTGTATCGGTTGTGAAACCAATATAAGATACTACAAGCTTGCCGGTTCCTTCCGGCACTGAGAGACTAAAATTTCCTTCGGCATCGGTTTGGGTGCCGGTGCTATGATCGGGCGTTTCTACAGTTGCGCCTATCAATGCTTCCTGTTTGCCTTTTGGGTCTTTGCCGGATACCTTACCGGTTATATGCCGGGTTTCCTGCGCATAACTATTCACGCCAGCCAGCAATAAGCTGCTCAACAGCAGTTTACTTAAATGTCTTGTCATATTGCGGGCAGGGTTTAGTCGTTACAAACGTTGTCTTTATACTGGCAGCACTCAGGCAGATTTTTATAATCCTTTTCAGTAGCCTGCACTTTGTCTGAACTATGGCCTGCTTTGGCCACAGCGCCGAGGATGGCTTCTGAATTCGTTTTCGAAGGTTTGTACACAACGGTCAGCTCGTGAGAGGTTTTGTCCCACTCAGCGCGTTTTACGCCTTTTACAAATGCCGCATTCTCGATGCGTTTTTTGCACATGCCGCAGTTGCCTTCTACTTTATATTTTTCAGTAACTACCTCTTTTTCCTTCTCCTGTGCAAATACGAAAATGGAAGAAGTGATGATGGAAAGAAATACTATGAGACGTTTCATTATTTACTTATTGAATGGTTATAATTAAACTACTATACTACCGGATGTAGTATGTATTAACCATAATAAGTAAAACTGCCGTAAAGCTTGTATAAAGGGATCTGCTGCCATGGCCCCGGCGGCGCATTGGGCATGTGGGCATTAGCAGCAACAGCTATCGGAGTAACCGGTGATTCCGGTAAATCGAAATATTCAGGGAGGATTGCCGCGAAGCTATTATCTGACAGCTTCAGCTTGAATGCAGTAACCAGGTTTTGGTCCTGCGAAAGCTTGGCTGTGATCACTTCGTCTTTGCAGCAACCATCCTCTTCTTCGGGGACATCGCTACAGGCATCGCCGGCGCAACCATCACTATCTACATACACATTCCACGACTCAAGCTGCTGGCCACAGTAGTGCGCACTGATCATGATACCCGACACTGCTAGCAGGTAGATGAACATGACCGGTATGACAATGAGGCGCTTCATGCGTTTAAAAGATAGGACAAAGTTAAACCTGAAACTGTTAACGAAACAAAAAATTGTGTTATAAGATTATGGTTCGAGGTTATATTATTTTGTGACAAGCAGACACTCGCAGGGATTATGGTCTATTTAAGTGCAAACTTTCTATAATACACCGTATTTTTCTCACCCTTCTGCAGTGTATAGGCAACCAGTACAGACCCATCCTTACGTTCTTTGAGCACAGGGAAATAGGCTACTTCAGAAGCACTCGTAATTGTGTCAGTTGACATCGTCTTACCCTCGGGCGATCTACGTTGCAAAAGGATCATATTATTAGAAAGTTCGCCATGCTTTACTACCTGGTCCCATGCTATGAGTATATCCCCACTGCTGGTTGTTGTGATCTGTGGATGTTTGGCTGTGGGCTGCGAACTCACATTCTCCTTTACCGAAAAGCTTTTGCCATCCGCCGAACGGTTATAGAATACACCGTTACCCGAGCCCATCGTGTACCAGGCAAAATGCAATCCACTCTTATTCTCCGCCATTGCAGGCCCGGTATGCGGACAACCATCAACCGCCCAGTTATCTACGCTTATTCTTTCGGCCGATGAAAAGGTCTTGCCCTGATCTGTTGAGACCATATGCACCATGTCGCGAATGCTGTCTTGTATAATGTCGCGGAACGCAGCATGGATATTGCCCTTACCATCCACAAAAAGATCAGTTCTGCAGCAGGGACAACAAGATTCTGCAATAGGCCTTTCCGCTGCAAAACGGTTGTCTGCTCCGGTCACTGCATAAAACAGCGTCGAGCCCTCCTTGCCGCTCTTTAGTCGCGAATCGAGCCAGATAGCAGCTACCTCGCCTGAGGGTAACACTTCCATATCAAAATACCGCTGGTCGTAGCTGGCAGTATCGCTTGCCAGCGGAACGGCCTCGCTCCAGTCATTGCCACCATTTTTCGACACAGCATAAGATACCAGTCCTGAATATTTGTTGTTTGGCTTGGGGTTCCTGATACCCCACATAGCGATCAGTGTTCCATCCGGTTTACAAACCACTTTTGGCAAGTTCTCGCCGTGCGGGTGCACACCCCTGCTTGCAGGAATCTCATAAGTCTGCGGAACGTTGTTATCCTCTTCGTTCAAAACAGAGTAACACAGTATAGCGTCTGTATCGTTATTCTCTTTCACCCAACTCATCACCAGGCCTCCGTTATTGTCTTTCGACAGGAAGGGACAAGACGATGAAATGGTAGTATCAGTTGTTATAGGCAGTACCTCTGCCATGTTACGATCCGGGGATTGCCTGCACCCGCCGATAACCAGCGCGAGTGCTGCAATAAAACAGGTAGGTTTTATCATGAGTTAGTTACCGTTTTTGACCAAAATGATACAGAACTCCGAAAGTAAATACACGCGGCGCACCTGCGCTATATGCTTCCCTGTTATTGGCAGCGCGGGTCACACTGTTGGCATACAACTCATCTGTCAGGTTCAGCACATTTACGTAGCCTTCCAGTTGCCTGAACCTGTAGCCTGTTCTGAGATTCAATATAGACACACCCTTAAAGATCAGTGTTTCATCGTTGTACGAATGAGTATTTGCATCGTTCTTGTACCAGGGCGACATCCGTTGCCATTCAAAGCCTAAACGCAGACCTTTCACAAATCGTGGTTTCAGTGTCAGCTCTGCATTGGCAATGAACTTTGGCGCTTCGGGCATGTCGTTGCCGTTAAAGCTAGTCACCTCGCCACCGGCCTTTTGCTGCACAGCATATTCTACATATTTGTGCTCTGCGTTAGTACCGCCCAGCCTGAAAGAAATATCATTTATGGGTGTGTAAGTGACACTGTACTCAATTCCCCTGTGTAGTGTTTTACCTGCGTTCCTGTTCTCAGTCGAATTATCCGGCAGCGTGAAGCTCACGATCTCATCATACCCATTCAACTGGTAAAGTGAAACATCGAGGTACACCTTTCTTTTATACAGAGCCGCCCAGCCGCCTACTTCGTAGTTATCGAAGTAGGCAGGTTTCAGATCAGGTACTTTCTTGCCGAAGAAAAGATCAGACACCTGCGGAGCGGAAAGCCCGCGACTGTAATTTGCGTAGATGCCTCGACCGTTGCCCAGGTTATATATAGCGCCCAGTTTGGGACTAAAGGCCCTGTTGGTGATCACCGTATCCGGCACTCCCGAAAATGCTGCGCCTGTCAGTTTGTTATGATAATCATAGCTGATCATGTCGTAGCGGACTCCTGCAATCAGTTTCAGGTTGCGGAGTGGCGATAATTCGTATTGCAGCCAGGCGCCGGCATTCGACAGGCCTGTAGTGTAATCAGCCAGCAATGAGTCATTACGATCGGTAAACGAAGTATAATATCCCGTAACAGTGTCGCGTGTAATAGCTAAATAGTTGGCCTCATATTTAGTTGGTGCGTAATTGAACGATACACCACCAAAGACGGCAGACTTAAGAAAGTTCAACTTCGATGGTGTTCTTGCCATAGTAAACAGAGGCTGATGATTGGTGTTTGCTGTTCCACTCTTTATCCAAAGTCAAGCGGGCACGTGTAGCATTCACCTTCCTGTACGAGAAGTTGTTATTGCTCAGGTATTGCTTGGTATAAAACCCCGCACTATCAATACTACCGCCTGTTTGTGTGTTCAGATCGTTGGTAGTCACATAACCAGTGAGCTTCGACTTGTCGGTCAGGTTGTACACTGTTTTGAACGACAGCGACAGCTTATCGAAATCGCTGAACTGCTGCCAGCCGCCGCGCTGTTTTGCCATATATCCTCCAACGCTGATGCCCAGCTTATCGGTTACGAATGTACCCGCATAAAACTCCAGCCGCTGGTACCCGTAATTGTTGGCCTGTAGCCCCACTTTGGCAGTAGGCGAAAAAGAGGGCGATTGCGTTATAAAGTTCACAGCACCACCAACTGCATTGCTGCCGTAAAACGAGGATGCCGGACCTTTCAGTACTTCGATAGAACGCACGCCCAGCATATTCACCTCTATAAGCTGGTTGTGGTTGAAATTGCCCACGGGAGCAATCGGAATACCATCCTCCAGGTAAAGGAAGTAGGGACGCTTGGTCATAGGCTGGCGGATGCTCATGGCATGCTGCTCGTTGCCGAGATCCTGCATCACAACGCCGGGCACTTTGTTCATCAGTTCACCAAAGCGGGTCGGGTTGGTTTCCTGGATGGTTTTTGCGCTTATAGTACTTATAGCTACAGCCTCATCCGTCCGGGAGCGTTGCGCTCTTGAGGCTGTTACGATGACCCGCTGCAGTTCGGAAACAGCCGGCTTCAGCTGAATAAGTATTGAGCCGTTGGTGCCGGCCTTCATTTGCAGGGCTGCATAGCCCATATAAGAAAACACAAGGGAGTCATCCGCAGACGCGGTGTTTATTGTGAATTTACCAGATTGATCTGAATAGACGACTGCCCGTGTTTTTGTTCCGTGCACGGTAACGCCGGCAAGTAGTTCTTTGGTATTGGCATCAACCACCCTGCCGCTTATAGTTTGTTGTGCGGAAGCGCTGGTCACCATCAGCATGAGTACTGACGACAGCCATAATAGCTTTATCATTTTTTAAGATTTTACACGCTCACTTATGCCCATGACCTAACACGGTCCGGGTATCTGCTAAAATGAAAAGCTGCCTGATGGCGGGTGGAATATGTTCTTGATGTAATTGAGGATGAAGAACTCGTTTGCTGATAGGAACTTCTGTTTCAGAACAGGGACAACGAGTAGTGGGACTCTAAGGTTGAAATACTGACAGAAGAGATTTACGTCTTGTTTTTCCTGCTGGCTTTGTGAGTTGCCTTTTTTGCCGCTTTCATCTTCGGCCAGTTGTTTTTTGAGGTGGCATTTGCCCTTACAATTCATCTTTGGCTTATCCCTGTTCTCGCATATGTTTTGGGCGATATACTCCTTATTGATAACATATTCTGCAACGATCAGCACTTTACTGACACTCTGCAAAAGCACACCCAGGAATATTAATATGACGAGATACGGTCTCAAAATTTGTAGCTATGACCTCTATTCAGACATCAAAATTACCACAAAACTAAGGCTGGTTCATGAAAAAAGTCAGTGTTGCGAATGATTGCCGTCATCAGGGTTCAATGCTAGGGTTGACGACCAGCTCCACTCCTGTTTATAGTAAAGATGGTGCCTGATGAAATATCACCGTTATTGTACATGGTATGCAGAAAATAGGTTCCCGGAGCCAGCCTGGCGGCAGATATTATCCTCCTGGCCTGGCCGCGTTCGGCGCTAAACGACATATTCATCAGTTGCCTGCCCGATGCATCGTACAGTATACACTGCATAGTGCCCGCTACCGCGAAACCCGCCTCCACATAAATGCACTCACCCAGCGGGTTCGGGTACACCTTTATTTTCTCCTCAAGGTTTTCCATTTCCGTTACCGGCGCTTCGGGATGTCCAGGAGGCATACTGCCGAGTGCAACGACCATATCATCGCCGCTCACTGTAAGGGCAGGTGTCATTAACCCATCAGCGCCGGTACCGGTGTTAGCGACAATATCACCGGTTGCCTGCGTATAGGCTTGCGAAAAGCCCAGCATAGGTGCCAGGCAGAGCAGGGTTGTAAAGAACTTCTGTTTCATAAAAAGTGATTAGGCTGTAATAGTTCATACAAAATCAGGCCGCGAAAAGGGTGAGAAAAGCTGAAGAAGTGTTGGATGCCGAATTAAATAAAGTAACTTATTTAACCAATCACAGTCAGGAAACTGTTTGGCTTTAAAAGATTGGCAGGGCACAGGAAAAGACCTCGTCGGTGGCAACCCTATATCGCTGTTGGTGAGGACACCAGCAAAGGAAAAAAATTGGCGCGACACTACAGCAAGCCGCAGCACCGCGCCGGGATAAATAAAACTATTTCACATTGACCAGCACCCGGATCTTACCCGAACCTTTGCCGGTAAATTCTTCCAGTGCCTTGCCTATTACCTGGCCCATTTTAACCTTATCAGGATCAGCTTTCATGGCATGACCGGAAATACTTGAGGTAACCAGCAGGTCGCCCCTGCGGATGACACCGTTCTGATCACATACTTTGGTAGGTATCACGCCGACCACACCCATGGGCACCATCCCTGCAAGATCGCTGTCAATAGACTCTTCTGCAAGCAGCACACCAGGCTTAGTTGCATATACGCCGGCCACCAGGGTAGAATAAGCTGCCGAAGACCTTTCGACGGTCCTGTCGGCATCGGTAGCTATTACCAATACATCGCCCGGTTCGTACTCATCGGTTGTACCTGTCACATCAAATGCCTCGGCAAGGTCGGCACCAAAAGCCTGGGTGCCGCCGTTGAAAAATCCTTTACCGGTTTTATCTATTCGTGCCACATTAGCGTTGTTGCTCTGCAATACCGCAATATTGCCTGACGCGCCTCTATGATTTACAAACAGCGCGTTATTAGTGCCATTGCTTTCTATTTCAACGGTGTGCTGTGTTCCCGTGGAGTTAGCTGTGCGGAACATTGCAGCACGACCGTTACTACCGGTTGTTGTCCATCCAAATACGGCAATGCCGTTTTCCTGCTGTGCCACTGGCAAAAGCGCTAAGCGCATCTGCATGGCCTGAAGGATCGGTAGCACGAAACTGCCCGGCGTCCCCACCTGGTCCCGCAGCTTCAGCGTACACTGCAGCCGATCCCCCATTGTCATACTGCGAATTGATATAAGCCCTTAGAGCCGCAGAAGTCGAATTGACATTATCTATAGAAAACTCAGCTACGTTGGCATTGCCGATGTTGGTGATAGCCAGCAGAGGGGTGCTAACCCCCAAGAAAGGGGTCGTAATGTTTAGCGTATCTACAAGTGGCAGTAATGTGTCGAGCTGCCTTGCTCTCAGCGCAAAGGGCACACTCACCAGCTGTGTTGCACCTAGGTCTGTGTATACAGTACCGCCGGCAGGATCGAATTCTACTTTAAGGTACTTATCGCCGGTGCTCCAGGCTACATCATTCATTGTGCCCGTAACCGGTGTACCACCGCCTACCGTCACGTTGAACAAACCATACTGGTTGGTATTTACTGTATGCGTTTCCACGTATTGCGCTGTGCCCACAGGCGAACCGTCGAGCACGCTCAATCTTACCCCTACCGGTTTGCCGGCAACAGCTACCCCGCCGGCACCACGCACGATACCCTGGTAGTTAAATTTCATTGGCGCCTGTGCAGACGACAGCAAAGGCGAAAGGATAGTAATGGCCAGCGCCATCGCTTTGAACATTGATTTCATGGCGTAAAGTTTTATGGGCGTGAAAGGTTATTTGATCATTGTTTTTGGATGGTGAATACGGTGCCGGATGAGTGTCCGCCGCTTTCATATATCATTTTCAGAAAGTAGGTTGCCGGAGCCAGCTTGTCGACAGGAATTATTCTCGTGTCGGTGCCACGTTCTACCTGATAGGCAAAGTCCATAACGGTTTTGCCGGCTGCGTCGTACAGTATGCAGCTCATTACTCCTACATACTCAAAAGAGGTTTCGAGGTAGAGTTGGTTCTCTGCAGGATTGGGATATACTTTTATCCTGTCGCCGGGATCATCAAGGTCGTTTACCGACACCGGCAGATCTGCAGGTTGCAAGATGCCGTGCGTAATGATAATACCGGCACCACTTGCCGTGTGCACGGCAGCCATCTCCCCGACGGACCAATCCAAAGTATTAGCTGCTACCGCGCCGGTGCCGCCCGCAGCATTAAGGGTGGATGGCGTATTTGTCTGCGAAAAAGCCAGCACCGGCAGGACGCAGAACAAGCCCGTTAAAAGCTTCTGTTTCATAATTAGTGATTAAGGTTAACAATGGCTGCTGCGACAAAATTAAGCCGTCAGCAAACCGAAGAAAAGCTGAACAACAGAGTATCTATGCCTTATATCAACCTCAGCATATGATAACTCATTCAATCACTGACCAGCACGAAAACTGCCCGGTTAATTAATGTTGGCAGGTGCTTAGAACAGCTTCACCCAAATAGAGATTTCACAAATACGTTGATAACATTTGTTGCCCCTTTTGTCATGAAATTTGTTTTCTGTGCGACAATGTCGCGACAGGAATTGGCTGGAATGCAGTAGTTGCGGGAGGTTCAGGGTTTTAGGGTGCGGTTTCATTTTGTTGTTTTTGTTTCCGATAGAGCCATTTTAGGATGGAGGAACATTTTGGTTTTGTTGCCGGGCGGATAGTGGGTTGTGTATAATTGTGTATGGTTTGAGGGTTTTAAAAATATACGCATCTGTCATTGCAAGACGCGTTGTCGTCCACTACAAAGATACGTTGTTTTGATTATAAAACATCTAACTTGAGATAGATAAAACTGTTCGCTGCACATAGGAATAACTGCCCCGGGTAGAGGCCGGGGACAGTTATTATGAAGCTGAGTCGAATCTATTTTGATGTCACTTCCCAGTTAAGCCATCAATACCAAGCTTGATCGCATGCTCCACAGGTGAAGCTGCTGTTTCTGAAGCGATATCGAACTCTCCTTTCAACAACAAGGGTGGCTGCGCCATAAATTTGGGTGTTGTTCCCCTGTGCGCCTGCGCCGCATGCGCTAACAAGGGATGACACAAATAAATAGTACCTGCGGCACCTACTGCGTTTACCTGTTCTCTTTTAGGCAGACTGGCAAGCCTCGTTGCAATTTCCATGAACGATAGTCCTTCGTCGCCATATGGATAGAGCAGCCTGGCCACATCAAAATGTGAACCTTTGGAGATAACAGTTGGAGCATCTGCTTCCGATACGTCGGAGAAAAGTACCAGCATAAGCAAGGCCCTGCCCTTAGAGCTGACATTCACCCTCCACTCAAAGAAATTGTTAGGATCGCTACCGGGAAAACCGGCATCTACATGCCATCCTGTGTCCCCGGGGGCTTCAATAGCAGGAAAACGCACAGGAAATGTACCCACGCTTCCGCATGGCAGCCATCGTCCTTCGCCCACCAACTGGTTGAAGATGCTATGCAGACGTGGAGAGTTTACGGCATCGGTAAATGGCTTTTGTGTATACATACCCAGCCGGATCACCGGGGACGTCCATGTAGCAGGGTCATTCCTGTCGCACGGAAGATCGTTCCATAAGATATCGAGGGCTGCTTCGGCTACATGCTGAGGAAAGGCGTTGTCAATACGCACGAAGCCGTCTTGTATAAACGAGTTTATCTGATCTTGATCAAGTATATCTGGCATAATTGAATTATTAAGTGTTCCGGCCGGGAGCCCGGCCGACGGTAAAAAAATTATCAGTAACTAAAAAGAGTAAGCGCGGCTACAGAGACCTGAGCCTGCAAAACA
>JAJNBR010000316.1 GCA_021156265.1 Flavipsychrobacter sp. | reverse complement strand
AGATATCAACCCAGGACCCGGTGATGGCATTCTGGTATCTTACAACTACACGTACGACTTCATGATGGTGGTGATGAACAACGAGTTATATTTTTATGGCGATGATGGGGTTAATGGGATTGAGCTATGGAAGTCAGATGGCACCGCAGCGGGTACGCAAATGGTAAAAGATGTAAACATAACATCGGGCAAGGATATTTTGGACGTAGTAACTTCCAGTCAAACGCCCATAGCTACATTAGCTGCAACAAGCAACCGGGTATTCTTTTCGGCAAATGACGGAGGTAATGGCCCCGAGCTCTGGGTGACAGATGGTACAGCGGCCGGTACTCAGTTGGTGCAGGATATAGTGCCAAATACAGTAACAATACCTCCGAGGGGACCGGAACATTTTGCCGTATTCGATAACAAGGTGGTTTTTCACATAGATGACCACCTGGCATCTTATCATGGGTTATGGATATCAGACGGTACCAGCGCAGGTACGCAGCAAATATCGACAGGGGTAACTACTCTTATCACGGACTATCTTGAATTCAACGGCAAGCTTTATTTATACGGGTATAATAAAAACAACTCGCAACAGGGCTTGTTTATTGCAGATGGAACCGGAGCAGGAACACAATTTATAAAAGCGCTTGCTGTGGGCGGTCACTTTCCCGGTAGCAGCTCACAAAGCCCATGGCAGGGCAATACAGGCGTGATGGTTGCTTACAACAACAAGGTTTATTTTCCCGCACAGGACGCGGGCAGCAACGGCGAGGAACTTTGGGTAAGCGATGGAACAGCTGCCGGCACAAAAATGGTGAAAGACCTGACACCGTATTTGGCGCACCACTCTTCATCGCCCAAACACCTGGTGGTGTTTGGCGACAAGCTGTACATGCGCGCCACAGATACTGGATATGCCAGCATGATTTGGCAAACTGATGGAACAACTGCAGGTACGAAGCAAATAACTTACCCGTTGACAAACGTGAGCAAAATAAGCTATACTGATTGGCTAAGGTTAAGACTGTCCACCCTGGCACCGGTTGGAGACAAACTATACTTTTGGAACCTTTATAACTCTACGGAGTCCTTTTCACTATACACTCTGAACATGTTCCCGGACGGTATAAAACATGCCGGTATCAATGGAAAGCTGGAGCTCAGCCCTAATCCGGTAAACGATTACTTGTATTTTTCAAAGGAACTAAAAAACATTTCGTTATATACAATGAACGGCTCTTTGGTGGACAAAAAAGGCCAGGCTACCCGAATAGAAACAGCGCAATTGCTACCGGGTACCTACATCATTCAGGCCGATGAAGACGGTAGTCAAAAACAGGGTGTGTTTATCAAGCAGTAGGTTTAAGAAACTGAACAAAATGACCGGCTCATCAGCCGGTCATTTTGTTTTAACAACGTTTTTTATAAATACTGCCTATCTTGAATTGCTTATTTTTGTAATCGGACGAGAACTAGTTTCATGAACTGGAAAGAGATCAGATGGCGCATCAGGTATGCCCTGCAATATTTCCCCTTTACTTTTAACACCCTGCTTTGCATTGTAGCCGCATTTGCAGCCTACAAACTGCTGTACCAACCTGCACCTAAAGAAGATCCTGCTCCATTTCGACCGTTCATTATCCTTATGGGAAAGATGGCTTTCTGGTTCGTCGTGGTGCTGGTAGGTGTTTCCATCCTGAGTACTATCGCCAGCTGGCTGCACTACATGTGGCTGAAGCGCCATAAGAACTACAAGTTGCAGGTGAACTTCAGCACCGAATCAAAAAATGGCAGGAAGAATAAATTATACCTGAATGCGCTGCTGCAAGGTGTGCAAAGACCCGTATTAGGATTTGTGAAAGGCCGCTTGTTTTACGACGATCATCAATTGACCGATAAATTCAGCCTGCTTTCCAACAAACGAAAAGAGCATACCATCTGGCGTGCAGCCATTACCGGGCGCAGCAGGATGAACCTGCCGGATATAAAAGAGTACCAGCTGAAAGGCGGCTTTATATTCTTCGAGGATATGCTGCACATCTTCTCGCTGGCAGTGGCACAACCGGTGAGCGGGCATTTTTACCAGCCGCCTGTATTGGCTAAAGACGACGACCGTGATGTATTTCCGAAAAAAACGGAAACTCTTGATGTACGTATAGATCAGCTACGCCGTGTAGAAGGTGAATACCTGAACTATAAAGACTTTGAGAGTGGCGATGATGTACGCAGGATAGTATGGAAGGTGTATGCTAAAAACCGAGAGCTGGTAGTGCGTGTACCGGAAATGTTCGAGCCGTATGCATCGCACCTGTATTTCTATGCTTCGTTTCATGCATCTGTAAAGAGTCAGTGGCTAAGCGAGGGCTACTTCAGGGAAATGCTGAACTATTACAAGAATTGCGTGTGGACGGTCTATGATACACTGGCACAAAAGGAATGGGAGCTTAAATATGTTCCGGACCAATCCTTCAATGTGCCGGAGCATTTGGAGCGTGATGAACGCGCTGCGCGTATTATCAGCAACAGCAGCTGGCATGCAGACAGGGCGCTGAACGAATATTTCAATGCAAAGAAGGGAACAGTATTGGTCGTCTCCTCGCTTACCGATCCTGATGAACTGGCCAATGTGCTGGAACAATGCGACCAGGGCACCGTGGTGTACTTCGTTAAGTTATCGAAAGTGTTTCGTCATTTTGTAGCCTGGAACTGGCTGAAACGGCTGATCTTCCTGCCACCTCAAGACAGGCTGAACAGGCTGCGTGGCAGGTGGGTATTCTCACCCATACGCCTGCAGGTACAAAAGCGCGAAAAAATAATTGAGGAATTACTTCGTCGGAGCGGCGTTAACTACGGGGACCTTTAGATCTCTGCGCCAGCGTATAGCATAGCTCAGGTAAAAATTGAAATCGAATATCGAATTTTTATCGCCGGCACCATAACCTGCGATATGTGCAGGCGGCAACTCGCGGAAGGTTGTTTTATTCAGCAGGAATTTCCCCTTGACAGTCCAGCCAACAAAAATCCCCTTGAAGATTTCAAGCTTCGTACCTGCAACGACCTCAGCCCAATGGGCTGTCATGTTTGTACCTG
>JAJNBR010000069.1 GCA_021156265.1 Flavipsychrobacter sp. | reverse complement strand
CTTTTTTATTCCGGCGACTTTGCTACGCGCTGGCAGACCGGCAATTGGTCAACTTTCCACAGTTGGCTATACATTGTCAGCGATCTGCTTATCTGGTCTGCTTATTTTGCCATACCGCTTATTATCATTCGCTTCATCACCGGCCGTAAAAGCCCGGTTGCATTCAACAATATATATTTCCTTTTCGCGGCGTTTATTCTTTCCTGCGGTTTTACCCAGCTAGTTGATGCTGCCATATTCTGGAACCCCCTGTATCGCCTCAGTGCGCTGGTGAAATTTTTTACCGCCGTCATTAGCTGGGTTACGGTATTTGCATTGATTAAAGTCCTGCCGAAAGCTTTTTCTTTCAAAACCGCGGGTGAGTTGCAGGCCGAGATCGATTTGAGACTGAAAGCAGAGAAAGAACTGGAGCACAAGAACAAGCAGCTCTCCGACGCCGAAAAGATAGCGAAGCTCGGGTACGGGCAGTGGGATATAGAAAACGACCGCATTGCATTATCAGATGAGGCCTGCAATATTTATGGCATTGCTAAAGGCGCTGAATTTTCATTTGCCGCACTTATCGATACTATTCATCCCGAAGACAGGGAAAAGGTCAAGAACATGGTCAACAAGATCATCACGACAAGGCATTTTGAAGAATTCTCCTTTAGAATTACTCCTGGCGGCCTTGTTAAACATTTGCGCGTTAATGGTGAGATACGATACAACGGCAAGGGCGATATCGTAATGATGATCGGTACCCTGCAGGACGTAACCGAACGCCATCACAGTCTCCACCGAATAGAACAGCAGAACAATGTGCTATTGGAGATAGCCTCTATCCACTCTCATAACGTACGTGGCCCGCTGGCTACTATCATGGGGCTTGCTTCCATGTTCAATCAAAAGGATGTCACAGATCCGGATAACGTACTGATCATTGAAGGGATTAAGGTTGCCAGCGAGAACCTGGACAAGATCGTTACCGATATCGTTCAGAAAAGCTGGAATGTAGAACTGATGAGGCAACAGGAAAAGCTGGCTTCTGAGATCGAAGCTTAGAATTGTTTATCCTCCTTTACATTGTAGTAAAAGATGTGCTGAAGAATAGAAAGGAACAGCTTCTTGCATAGTGTTTTTAAATAATGTAGCATACTATCCTCCTTCATTTTGTTATCAACACTACAATGATAAACCGAAGGTTTTCCCCCGGGTACAGTGTTTTCACGGTTTTTTGAAAAATGGGTGAAAACACTGTATGCCCGGCAACAGACCTGTTGAGGCAGTAAAAAACTTAACTTCGCACCCATGAATCTTCAGGCACCCGAACGCATTGCCAACTATATAGCCGGCGATCTGCAGGCTCCTATTAACGGAAAATATATAGATAACATCAATCCCGCTACAGGACAGGTTTACAGCCAGACGCCCGATAGCGATGCTAAGGATGTTGAAGAAGCCGTAGGCGCTGCTTTAGCAGCGTTCCCGAAATGGAGCACAACGCCCCAGGAAGAACGCTTTAAAGTACTCAACCGGATAGCTGAGCTTATAGATCAGAATCTGGATGCTCTGGCGCTTGCAGAAACTAATGATAACGGCAAGCCGCTTTGGCTGAGTAAGAAGGTAGATATACCCCGAGCCTCGAGCAACTTCCGTTTTTTCGCTACAGGATTGATGCACGTTTCTACAGAAAGCCACAATATGGAGGACAAAGCGATCAACTATACGCTTCGTCAACCGATAGGTGTGGTAGGCTGCATCTCTCCCTGGAATCTCCCCTTGTACCTCTTCACCTGGAAAATAGCCCCGGCACTGGCAGCAGGGAACTGCGTAGTTGCCAAGCCCAGTGAGGTGACCCCGATGACGGGTTATCTCCTTAGCGTAATGTGCAGAGAGGCAGGATTACCAGCCGGTGTACTGAACATTGTTCATGGCGCGGGACCTGATTGTGGCGCGGCGATAGTGGCGCATCCTGATATCAAAGCAATTTCATTTACAGGGAGCACACGCGCAGGTAAGGACATTGCTGCTACTGCTGCGCCGATGTTCAAGAAGTTGTCACTCGAATTGGGAGGCAAGAACCCGAACATCATTTTTGCAGACTGCGATTGGGATAAGATGATGCGTACTACGTTGCAATCATCCTTTGCCAACCAGGGACAGATATGCTTATGCGGCAGTCGTGTACTCGTAGAAGAAAGTATCTACGAAAAATTCAAAGCAGAGTTTGTTGCACGTGCAAAGAAGCTGACCGTTGGCGACCCGCTGGACGAGAATACCAAACAGGGTGCGGTGGTAAGCAAGATGCATTTCGACAAAGTGATCAGCTGCATAGACCTTGCCAAACAGGAAGGTGGTAAAATATTGCTGGGTGGCAATGCTATTAAAGGCAGCGGTCGTACCGAGAACGGTTATTTTATCGAGCCAACTATCATAGAAGGCCTGGGTCCATCGTGCCGCACCAATATGGAAGAGATCTTCGGCCCCGTTGTCACACTGCAATCTTTCAAAACAGAGGATGAAGCTTTGGCAATGGCCAACACCAGCGATTACGGTCTCTCAGCTACCATATGGACACAGGATGTTAGTCGCGCCAACCGTGTTGCTGCGAAAGTGCACAGTGGGATCATTTGGGTAAACTGCTGGCTCCTGCGCGACCTGCGCACGCCATTTGGCGGATTTAAAAATTCAGGTGTAGGCCGCGAAGGTGGCTGGGAAGCCATGCGTTTTTTCACTGAGCCGAAGAACGTCTGCATCGAGCTATAATTTTTACCTTTTTATAATTTTACATTTTACACCACATATGAGCGAACGTATTTCTACCGATAAAGCACCCAAGCCAGTTGGCTTATACCCTCACGCTCGCCGTGTCGGTAACCTGTTATTTCTGTCAGGTATTGGCCCGCGCACAGTGAGCGATGAGATTCCCGGACTGAAACTGGACAAGAACGGCAACTTCCTGGAATTTGATTTTGAAGCGCAATGCCGCAATGTGTTCGACAACGTGCGTATCGTATTAGAAGAAAGTGGCAGCGGCTGGGATAAACTGGTGGACGTGACTGTATTCCTGGTGAATATGAAGCGCGATTTCGCTGTTTACAACAGGGTGTATGCAGAATACTTCAAAGACAATCAGCCCTGCCGTACCACTGTAGAGATCAACTCGCTGCCTACGCCAATTGCCATAGAGCTGAAGTGCATCGCAACTATCGACTAATAAAAAGCCCTGAAGGGGCTTAACTAATAGATTATCTTTTGAGGGTGGGTGCTTCCTTACAGCGGCATATCCACCCTTACTTGTTTGGAGAATGATTTCCCTTTGCTGTCTTTACCATCAATTTTCCACATCACACTGCGCAGTTTTACTGACAATGGCCTTTGATTAGCTGAACGTGTATTCCTCACTGCTGCCAGCCATTTTTTCTCATTCTTTCTGTTTGCACGGCTTTTCCTTGCAGCGCGCGATACAGCATTGCGAATAGATGAGGCCGAAACCTTCGGCGCTGCCAGTCTGTTGGCGTCCAGTCCCGAAATAGTATAACTGTTACCGGCGCCCCGCAGAGTCTGCCAGCCAGTAGTAGTGTTCAGGTTATCCAGTACCAGCGTGCCAAGATTATTTTTAGCTACAACTACCGTTTGGTAGCGCTGCGAGATCTTGTCGACTTTACCGCCTGATATACGGATCTCTTTTCCATTCAGGGAGCCGTTGCGAAGCGAGTACGAGGTACCGGAACCTTTAGCCTCAATGCCGGGTATGAACAGCGTCACTTCTTTAAACGCCACTTTCAGGCCTTTACCGCTGGGCGCTTCTGAAGGCTCTTCTGCGGGTGCAGTTTTCGATTCAACGGGTTCTTCCACTTTCGCAGTTGCCTGGACCGTATCCCTCTTTGCGGATTCGGGTTCTTGTACAGGTTCAGCGACTTTTATAGGCTTCATGTCCAGCACCATATCGCTCAGGTATTGCGAATCGGTTTCTGTTACGATAGTTGAAGAGTCTCCCAACACGATGGCACCATTGCCACTACTGCCCCCACTCATGTTTCGGCTTTCAGTACATGATACAAACCCGGCTGAAGCAGCCAGCATCAACAAGAAAAGAGTACGCATATGGTTAAGATTCGACATTAAAAATAATAAACGGCTTTAATAACTTATCAGCTTCTGCACGCTTTCATGCAGCTTGCCCTTCGCCAGGAAGTTCTGTTCCAGTTCTATGGCAAAGGGCACAGGTGTATCGAGACTGGCGCAACGTACTACAGGAGCGTCTAATGATTCAAAGCAGTGTTCGCTGATCCACGCAGCCAGTTCACCGCCAATCCCGCCTGTCAGTGTGTCTTCGTGCAGCAACAGCACCTTGCCTGTCCGCTGCACCGAAGCACGTACAGCTTCATAATCCAGTGGCAGAAGTGTGCGCAGATCAACAATATCAAAGGACACCTCCGGGTGCGAGGCTGCATAATCGGTAGCCCAATGCACACCAGCGCCATAAGTAATAATGCTGATATCCTCGCCTTCCTGCACCTGCCGGGCTTTACCTATTTCGATAGTATAATAGTCATCCGGCACCATACCGCTAATACTACGGTAAAGCGCTTTATGCTCAAAGAACATTACCGGGTTCGGATCTTCGATAGATGCGATCAGCAGGCCCTTTGCATCTTCAGGGGTCGAAGGATAAACAACCTTAAGTCCCGGGGTATGCACAAACCAGGCCTCGTTGCTTTGCGAGTGGAATGGGCCAGCTCCCACGCCGCCACCTGTCGGCATGCGGACTACTACATCGGCATTCTGGCCCCAGCGGTAATGTATCTTGGCCAGGTTGTTAATGATCTGGTTAAATCCCACGGTAACGAAATCGGCAAATTGCATTTCCATCATCGACTTAAAGCCTTTGATAGATAACCCGAGAGCAGTTCCTACGATAGCACTTTCGCAAAGCGGGGTATTGCGTACGCGCTCTTTGCCAAATTGCTGCACAAAACCTTCTGTTACTTTAAACGCACCGCCATATTCAGCAATGTCCTGCCCCATCAGCACCAGGTTCTGGTGCCTCTCCATGCATTGACGAAGACCGTCGCTTATAGCCTGGATAAATTTCTTTTCGGATTTGGCTGAACTAACCGGGGCTATTGCCGTAGTGGGGGCAGGCGCGTACACATCCGCAACTTCCTCCACGGTATCCGGTTTTATTGGTTCTGCAGCAAAGCCGGTCGCTAATCCTTCTTCAATTTCTTTCTGGATGCCAGCGCGTATTTCATCGAGCTGTTCCTGCTTAACGATCTTTTTGTCCAGCAGGTGTTTTTCGAAGTTGGTAACCGGATCTTTTTTCGCCCATTCTTCAAACAGCTCCTTCGGTACGTATTTCACGCCGCTGGCCTCCTCGTGGCCACGCATGCGGAAGGTCATACACTCTATTAGAATAGGCTTCTGATGTTTAATACAGTATTCTCGTGCAGTAGAGATGGTTTTATATACTTCCAGTATGTTATTACCATCAATAGTGATTCCCTTCATGCCGTAGCCTGCAGCACGGTCGGCCAGTTGCTTACACACAAACTGCTCGTTGATCGGTGTGCTCAGTCCATAGCCATTATTCTCTATCACGAAGATGGCCGGAAGACCCCATACAGCAGCTACGTTCAGCGCTTCATGAAAATCGCCTTCGCTCGTACCGCCATCGCCGCTAAAGGCCAGGGATACCTTCTTTTCTTTCTTTAATTTATGCGCCAGCGCTACGCCGTCGGCAATGGCCAGCTGCGGACCTAGATGCGATATCATGCCGCAGATATGGTATTCGTTGGCCCCGAAGTGGAAAGAACGCTCTCTACCCTTGCTAAACCCCTCTTTACGTCCCTGCCATTGCAGGAATAGTTTATCGAAAGGCATTTTGCGAGCTGTGAACACGCCCAGGTTGCGGTGCAGGGGCATTATGTACTCGTCACTATCCAGTGCCATGGTGGCGCCTACGGCTATGGCTTCCTGCCCGATACCGCTGAACCATTTACTGATGCGGCCCTGTCTCAGCAGTACCAGCATCTTTTCTTCTATCATCCGGGGACGAAGAAGTTCGGTATATAGTTGGATGAGCTGGTCGTCGGTCAAACCACTCCGGTCAAAACGCATACATGATATTTGGCGCAAAAATAAGCCGTGAGACCACACAATCGAATACTTCGTTGAATATGTTGGTCAGTACCTTAGTCGAGCAGGGCCCCTATTCTTAATGCAAAATGGCTGAAAACCGCTACAGATGAGCCTATGAAAGCAGAAAAATTGAATTTGTTGCGAAATAGAAAGTAATTTTGGGTATGCGGCGTTTTATCCCGGGCCAATTATACCAGAAGCTTCAGCGCATCACCACCAATAAGCACTATTTTCCTGAAATTGACGGGATACGGTTCCTTGCGATCTTCCTGGTATTCCTGACGCATGTAAATGGCTATGTGATCGACAGGGGTGTGTCTGCCTTTCAGGATAACCCTGCGAGCTATGGATGGTGGGAAAACCTGTTGTTCAGCAAACGCGGCGTACAGTTCTTCTTTGTCTTAAGCGGGTTCATCCTGTGCCTTCCTTTCGCGCAACATTATATCAGTAACAAGGAAAAAGTTGACCTGAAACGGTACTATTTGCGTCGTGTCACCAGGCTGGAACCGCCATATATCATCGCTATGATGCTGATGTTTGTGGCCACGCTGGCGATGGGCGTACACACGTTTTCGTTCGCATTTCCAAGCCTGCTGGCTTCGCTTGTGTACCTGCACAATGTGATCTTTGCAAGTCCATCGTATATTTCGGTGGTGGCCTGGTCGCTCGAAATAGAGATCCAGTTCTACCTGATGGCACCTCTATTGTTTCGCGTTCTCACCTTGCCAAAGGCTTTCCGGAGAATGATACTGGCAACTACTGCTGTATGTATGGTCAACCTGCAGCAAAATTATCACCCGGCTGTTGACAGTATATACAACCATATCCAGTTCTTCCTGGTAGGGATACTGCTGGCCGATCTGCATGTGAGCGGAACATTTTCTTTCCTGAAAAACAAATGGGCAGCGTTCGCAGCACCCGTATTCCTTGCTGCCGTGCTGCTTTTGCCGATCAAGGACTATTACCATGCCCGGCTGGTATACCCGTTTTTTATCCTTGGCCTATATATACTGGTGTTAACGAACGATTGGGTAAAAAGCGTTTTCAGCTACAAATTTATCCCTATAATCGGGGGCATGTGTTATTCGATCTACCTGCTGCACTACCCTCTTATTTCCTATTTCGGGCGATTCACAACAGCAATAAAGCTGTCGGACTACTATTTTCCGAATCTTTTGCTGCAACTGGCGGTATTAGCGATACCAATAGTGACAATAAGCGGTGCCTTCTACTTTTTCATTGAGCGTCCGTTCATGTCGAGCAAATGGATGGATAAACTGTTAAAAAAACGGGCAGACGAGACGCCGGAAGAAGTGCATACACCAATGGTACAGCCCGAGCCGGTTGTGAAAAATCTATCCTAGGGGACTGCAGTGAATTTTATTGTACCCTTATCTTTTCCTATCTTTGTGCGACCGCTACAGCTACTTCCATAGATTTATTGTAATATCAACTAGCTGCGCATACCGGTCTTCAAAAACAGGTGCGTTATGACTAAATATATTTTTGTAACCGGGGGCGTTACTTCATCGTTAGGAAAAGGAATTATTGCAGCCTCTCTCGCCAAACTACTGCAGGCGCGCGGCTTCCGCACCACCATCCAGAAATTCGATCCATACATTAATGTTGACCCTGGTACGCTGAACCCTTACGAGCACGGGGAGTGCTATGTAACGGAAGACGGCGCGGAGACCGACCTGGATCTTGGTCACTATGAGCGTTACCTGAATACATTTACATCTCAGGCAAACAACGTAACTACAGGCCGCATTTACCAATATGTTATTAATAAAGAGCGCGAAGGCGCTTACCTTGGTAAGACCGTGCAGGTTATCCCGCATATCACAGACGAGATCAAACGCCGGATGACCCTGCTGGGGCAGACCAACCAGTTTGATATCGTTATTACCGAGCTGGGTGGTACCGTTGGCGACATCGAATCTCTACCTTATATAGAGGCGGTTCGCCAGTTGAAATGGGAAATGGGCGATGAGAATGCCCTGGTTGTACACCTTACCCTGATACCTTACCTGAAAGCCGCAAAAGAACTCAAGACCAAGCCTACGCAGCACTCTGTAAAAATGATGAGTGAGCATGGTCTGAATCCCGATGTACTGGTTTGCCGTACCGAAGAGCCGCTGTATAAGGACCTGAAAAAGAAGATCGCCCTGTTTTGTAACGTGACACAGGATGCCGTTATCGAAGCACTGGATGCAGATACCATTTATGGCGTACCACTGGAAATGATGCGTGAAAAGCTCGACCAGATATGCCTGCAGAAGCTGGAGTTGCCTATGGGCGCTGAACCGGACCTGAGCGTTTGGAAAGAGTTTTTGAATAAACTGCGTTACCCTAAATCTAAAGTTACTATCGGCCTCATCGGTAAGTATGTAGAGCTGCAGGACGCGTACAAATCTATCCTGGAGGCGCTGATACATGCCGGTGCTGTAAACGAATGTAAAGTAGAAGTAAGAAACATACACTCCGAGCACCTGACGCCCGAGAACGCAGCCGAAAAACTGCAGAACGTAGATGCCATGCTGGTAGCTCCGGGTTTTGGTAGCCGTGGTATCGAAGGTAAAATAGACGCCATCCGCTATGCCCGCGAGAACAACATGCCTTTCTTCGGTATTTGCCTGGGTATGCAAATGGCTTGCGTGGAGTTTGCTCGTAATGTGCTGGGTGTGAAGAACGCACACTCTACCGAAATGGACCCGGATACCAAAGACGGTGTTATCGCCATGATGGAAGAGCAGAAGAAGATCACGCAGATGGGCGGTACCATGCGTTTGGGCTCGTATGAGTGCGAACTGCGCAGTGGCTCCAGGGCTGCCGGTATTTATGGCTCAACCAATATTTCAGAGCGTCACCGTCACCGTTACGAGTTCAATAACGAATACATGGACGCGTTTGAGAAAGCGGGAATGATACCTGTTGGTAAGAACCCGAAAACAGGACTTGTAGAGATCGTTGAACTGCCGGAACATCCGTTCTACATGGGTGTTCAGTTCCACCCCGAATACAAAAGCACAGTAGAAAACCCGCATCCGTTGTTCGTAGCATTTGTGAAAGCGGCTAAAGAAGCCCAGGAAAACCGAAACGGTAATAGTGCACACCACAAGTTTGAGAAGAGCGGTGTAGCAGAAGGATAATAACAAGGAAATATTTAAATAAAAAAATGGCTCAACAACCTGTTGAGCCATTTTTTTATACCGCTAGATGATTGGACTGCACCGGCCTGCCAAAGAAAGCACTTGCGTGCTCGTTAAAATCATTAGCATCATCGGTTGTAAAAAACCGCATGGAGCTATTTTTTGTCAGGCGGCTTTCCATTTCAGGATGGCGCTGCAGGTAATCTTCGAGGCCGTTGGCAACTATATCGCCCTGGGCAACAATGTTTATATTTTCGGGCAGGTGGCTTTTGATCTTATCGATGATGATTGGATAGTGTGTGCAAGCCAATAATATCGTGTCTATATCCGGCGCGGCTGCCATCAATTCATCCAGGTATTTTTTAATAAAATAATCGGCGCCTTCGGTGTTGTATTCACCATTCTCGATCAGCGGCACCCATATAGGGCAAGCCTGCTGATGCACTTTGATATCCGGGAAATGTTCACTGATCTCGATCTCGTAGGAGCCTGAGTTGACAGTTCCTTTCGTGCCCAGCACGCCTACGTGGCGGCTTTTGGTATAATTGCCGATCACCTCGGCGGTGGGGCGGATAACCCCCAGCACCCGCTTTGTCGGGTCTTCCATTTTCGGTAGGTCTTGCTGCTGGATGGTGCGGAGTGCCTTGGCAGAAGCGGTATTGCAGGCCAGTATCACCAGCGGGCAGCCTTGTTTGAAGAACCATTCCACGCATTCCAATGTATATTCATGCACCGTCTCGAACGAGCGGTTGCCATATGGCGCCCGGCCATTATCGCCCAGGTAGATATAGTCATATTGCGGAAGCTTTTCAGCAATCGACCTGAAAACGGTCAAGCCGCCGTAACCTGAATCAAATACGCCGATGGGATGGATGGATCGCATTACCAGCGAAGTTAAACGGAAATGTTAAAACGTTTATACTAAGCCCATTTAGGCGTAACTTTGCGTTGATTTTTCAGAATATGAGTGATGTTGCAACGCCGCTGGCCGCTTCAGGTTCGGCGCCTCTTACAGCCAAAGATTTCGCTACCGACCAGGAAGTACGCTGGTGCCCGGGTTGTGGCGACTATTCGATATTAAAGCAGGTTCAGACCATACTGCCTCAAACGGGCATTCCGCGCGAGAACGTGGTGATCATTTCCGGTATCGGGTGCAGCTCGCGCTTTCCGTACTATATGAACACTTACGGAATGCATTCGATCCACGGTCGCGCGACGGCTATTGCATCGGGCCTTAAAGCTACCCGTCCCGAGCTGAGCGTTTGGGTGGTGACCGGCGACGGTGATAGCCTGAGCATCGGCGGTAACCATACCATTCACCTGCTGCGCAGGAATTTCGACTTGAACATTCTGCTGTTTAATAACCAGATTTACGGTCTTACTAAAGGCCAGTACTCGCCTACCTCAGAAACGAACAAGGTGACCAAGTCAACCCCGATGGGTAGTCTTGACCATCCGTTTAACCCGCTGGCGCTGGCGCTGGGTGCAGATGCTACCTTCATCGCCCGCAGTATGGACCGCGACCCTAAACACCTGCAAGCAATGCTGCTGCGTGCCAACGGCCACCATGGTTCGTCGCTGCTCGAGATCTACCAGAACTGTAACATCTTCAACGATGGTGCATTCGAGATATTTACTGAGAAAGGTACCAAGCAAGAAGAGGCCATATTCCTGGAGCAGGGACAGCCGTTGCTGTACGGTGCTAACAAAGACAAAGGCGTAAAACTGGATGGCTATAAGCCGACACTGGTTAGTCTGACTGAGGGTTTTAGCGCTGACGACCTCTGGAAGCATGACGAAAAAGATTTCTTCAAAGCGCAGATACTGACCCGCATGTTCGACAATCCGGAGGTAGAAGGTCACTTCCCTCGTCCGTTTGGTGTGTTCTATGCAGCTGAGCGTCCGACATACGAAGACCAGATGCGCCTCCAGCTGGAAGAAGCCATTGCTACTAAAGGCGCGGGCAACCTCGACAAGTTGCTGGAAGGAAAAGAAACCTGGATAATAGAATAAGCGAAAGGCAAAAAGTACCGTTCTACTTTTTGCCTTTTACCTTTCCTTTTACATTTACTTCTGCTTGAAAACCGCAGATAATTGGCCTCACTAAAAAAGCTAGCCGGACAAACTGTATGGTATGGAGTCAGCAATATTGCTGTACGGCTGCTTACTTACCTGCTTACACCCTACCTGACGCATGTGCTTACGGGGCCGAAAGGACAGGTGGTCTTCGGTCAGCAGGGTTTTATCTATTCCATTTTCCCGATCATGAATATCCTCTATACCTACGGTATGGAGACAGCTTATTTCCGCTTTAGTACAACAGAAGACAAACTGAAATTATATCGTACTCAGCTCACTTCGATGTTGCTGAGCACTTTGCTATTTTCCGTGTTGTTGTGGATGTTCCGCGTGCCTGTCGCTTCTTTCGCTGAGCTGGGAACGCATACAGAGT
>JAJNBR010000315.1 GCA_021156265.1 Flavipsychrobacter sp. | reverse complement strand
GACCCTAATGGTTTTGGCATGTCGGAGCTACCGCCGATCATCACTTTTTATGCGAACAACGCTTGCCAGTGGCAGAATATCAGTCCGCGAGGGTTTGTTTCGCCGATAAGCGATAACGCACTTCATTACTACAACTATAAATACGAGGGAGAGTTTCGTGAAGGCAAATACACCATCAACAAGATACAGGTAATACCGAAGCGTGATTATGAACCATTGTTGCAAGGAACGCTGTATATAGTGGAAGACGACTGGGCCATACACAGCCTCGACCTGTTGGCTACCACAAAATCAAACCTCGAGGTTTTGGACACGCTCAGATTTCAGCAGGTGTTCCTGCCGCTGAAAAAGGACACATGGGTGATCAAAAGTCAGGTGTTGTACCCGACGGTGAAATTTTTCGGATTGGACATCGCCGGCTACATGGCTACCGTATACAATAAGCAAAAAGTAAACGAGCCGATGCCAGACACGATATTCAATAACAAGATCACCAGCGTTTACGAGAAGGATGCTAACAAAAAGGATACTTCATACTGGACAGACAAACGACCCATACCTCTGGAAACAGACGAAGTGCGCGACTAGACGAAGTGCGCGACTACACGGTAAAAGACAGTTTACGGGTGGTGCAGAGCGATCCGGTGAGAATTGATTCCATACGGAGAAGGAACAACAGGTTTGAACTTAGCGATATTTTATCGGGCGGTTACCAGTATTCGTCTAAAAAATACAAGCATGTATTTAGTACCAACTCACTGCTGTCATTCGACCTTGTAAATTTTAATACTGTTGAAGGAGTAAACGTTGCTCCGAAAATTTCATGGAAGTATGCGATGGATACGGGTAAGTCACTGCAGACAAACCTGTATACCCGCTACGGTTTCAGTAATGAACACTTCAATGCATTGGTCCGTACGGCATATACGACCAGCGAACGTAGCTGGCGTGGCCGGTTTTGGCGAATTGGCGCTGAAGGCGGCAGGTATGTATACCAATATAATCCGCAAAGCACGCTGATGCCGATCTACAATACCATCAGTACCATATTCTCTGCAAATAACCATATGAAGCTGTACGAGCGGTGGAATGGTGCGCTGTTTGTGGAGCGTCACTATGGCAATGGTTTCAGATGGAATGCAAAGCTGGATTACCAGCGCAGGCTGCCGCTGGATAATACTACCTCCTTCTCCCTTTCGGGTGATGCAGATGAAAATTTTACGTCGAACGTACCGCCGGAGCTAAGCTGGGTAACGTGGGAGGAACATAACGCGGCCCTTGCTACAGTATCGCTGGCATACAGGCCGGGAACAACATACACGCAGTACCCTGATCATAAGGTTCCCGCCAGGAGCAACTGGCCGTTGTTCAGCCTGTGGTACCAGAAAGGTATTCCGGGTATTGCAGAGAGTAAGTCTGATTTCGACAAGTGGCGTTTCTCTGTTGAGGATGATATGAACCTGAAACTGTTTGGCAGCATGTCGTATAACGCATCGATAGGCGGTTTTCTGAATGATAAATATGTGAGTCTGCCCGACCTGATGCACCTTGCCGACAACGAATTGTTTGTTGCGGCTCCTTACCGGAAAAGCTTTCAGTTGGCACCGTATTACCAATACAGTAATGTAGCAAATCTCTACGGCGAACTGCACCTCGAATATTCACTGAAAGGGTTACTTACCAATAAGATCCCACTACTAAGGCAGGCTAAGTGGTACCTTGTGATGGGTACCAATACCTTCTATGCCGGCCAAAATAATTACTATACAGAAGCCTTTGCAGGAATCGACAACCTCGGTTTTAAAGTATACAGGTTCCTGCGTTTAGATGTGGTGCACTCATGGGATCATATGAACAGGCAGACGACCGGTGTACGTATCGGACTGAATCTGCTGGGCAGCCCGGTAAGTATAAGCAGGTCTTCCGGAGAAGAAATGTAATTACCGTTTGTATACTCTTCCAAGCAGGTCGAGTGCCGGGCTGGTCATGAAGGTGGTCACCAGCGCCATGATTACCAGCATTGTGAAAATCTCAGGCGAAAGAATTCCTAAGTCGTAACCGATGTTGAGAATAATTAATTCCATCAGCCCGCGCGTATTCATCAGCACACCGATAGCCAGGCTTTCGTAAGCGGGTTCACCAGCCATGCGGGCTGCTATAAAGCTGCCGCCGAATTTACCAATTATGGCAACAGCAATGATGATGAGACATACCGACCATAAGGCAGGATCGTTCAATAGGTTTATCTGCGTACGCAAACCGGTAAGCACAAAAAATATGGGCAGGAACATGATGGAAGCCACATCTTCTACTTTGTCGATAATGAGCTTACGAAAATCCCATTGCAGGGGCATTACAACGCCGGCCATAAATGCCCCGAACAGCGCATGTATCCCGATCACCTCGCAGCAGTAGGCGCTTCCCAACAGGATAAGAAAGATAATAGCCAGGGTGGATTGCTTAATGAGCGTGTCGTTTGATTTTTGTTTCGATAGTTTTTTCAGGAAGGGCCTTACCGCAAATAGCATGACAAGTACATACGCTGCGGCAGCCCCCAGCGTATAAAAGGATGAGTCAATAGCTTCGGCTTTTGCCAGCGCTATTACGAAGGCCAGTACACACCAGCCTGTTACGTCATTTATGGCAGCTGCAGTAAGCGCTACTGCGCCCAGTTGGGTTTGAGACAGTTTTTTTTCTTTCAATACCCGCGCTAGCACCGGGAATGCCGTAATGCTCATCGCTATGCCCATGAACAGGGCAAAAGAAAGTTTGGATACCCCTGCAGGCGCATAGCTGTTGTATAAAGAAAACGACAGTCCTGCACCCAGGGCGAAGGGCAGAATGATGCTTGCATTGCTGATAAATACTGCAGACCGGGCTTTTCTCCTGATGATATTCAGATCGAGCTCCATGCCGATAACGAACATGAAGAGTATCAAGCCCACCTGGCTTAACAAATGCAGGTTGCCTAGTGATGACGCAGGGAATATAAATGAACTTACGTCAGGAGCCAGCGAGCCGAACAGCGAAGGGCCTAGTGCGATGCCTGCGATGATCTCACCCATAACGGGAGGCTGTCCTATTTTTTTGAACAGGAAGGCGCACAGCCGCGATGCGGTAATAATGATGATGAGTTGAAGGATAAAAACGGCCAGCGGGTGCGCCATTAAAAAACAGATTTGGGACGAAAGATATAAAATGCCTTTTATGAAAAAATAAGAAAGCCTCCGGTAGGAGGCTTTCTTTAACAACGGAGCTTCTCATTATCGTACCAGGATGATGTTTCCTTTCATTTCATAGTCTTGCCCGTGTGTGGTGTACTTTACATAGTAATAGTAGGTATCGGTTGGCTGTAGCTCGCCTTTATAGGTGCCGTCCCAGCCTCCTTCCTTGCTCATTGTGTAATACACACGTGTGCCCCAGCGGTTGAAAATGGTCATTTCGCATGTGGTGACATCGAAGGTATTGCCGATGATCCTGGCCAGGTCGTTCTTCCCATCACCATTCGGCGAAAAGGCACCCGGGAAGAAGATGGTGCAATCTTTAACCAGCACACTGATGGTATCTGCCCCGAAACCACATTCATTATATAACCTGACTATGTAAGTCCCATTTTTCGTAACAACCTTTTTGGGTTGTTCAGAGCCGTCGTTCCATACCCATTTGTCGCCGCGGGCGCTGATGCCAACCGGCAGATGCAGTGGTTCTCCATTAC
>JAJNBR010000314.1 GCA_021156265.1 Flavipsychrobacter sp. | reverse complement strand
GGAACAGGAGCAACTTTTTTATTGATCTTACCGGTGATCTTATCGAAAGTACCGGGAGCGTGCCAGAGCGTCTGGTCTTTTTCAGCGAGGTCATAACCCTTGCCTTTCACTGTTTTGATGTGCAGCAGCTTGGGCCCCTGTATATCTTTCAGGTGCTCCAGTATCTCCACCAGCTTCAATACGTTATGGCCATCTATCGGGCCGAAGTAACGCATTTTCATCGCCTCGAAGAGGTTGCTTGATTTAGATATAAGGCCTTTCAGGCTGGCTTCCAGTTTCGACGCCATGCCCTGCTGCGCCTCGCCATAAGGCAGCTTGCCCAGCAGTTTCCATACATCGTCGCGAAACTTATTGTAGGTATGAGAAGTAGTAATGTCGGTCAGGTATTCCTTCAGCGCGCCAACATTCGGGTCTATCGACATATTGTTGTCGTTAAGAATAACGAGCACATTGCTGTTGCTCACACCCGCATGGTTCAGTGCTTCGAAAGGCATGCCTGCTGTCATGGCACCATCGCCGATAACCGCTACGTGCTGGCGGTCGGTCTCGCCTTTGTATTTGCTGGCAATCGCCATTCCCAGCGCTGCAGATATAGAAGTAGACGAGTGGCCGACGCCAAAAGCATCGTACTCGCTTTCTGTACGTTTAGGAAAACCGCTGAGTCC
This sequence comes from Flavipsychrobacter sp., assembly GCA_021156265.1. GTDB lineage: Bacteria > Bacteroidota > Bacteroidia > Chitinophagales > Chitinophagaceae > Polluticoccus. Next base: position 2,465 of record JAJNBR010000314.1, on the reverse strand, counting down.
GCCGTATTTGCGGTTGGTATGGAATATCTGCCTGCGGCCGGTCAATATTTTATGTCCATAAGCCTGGTGGCCTACGTCCCATACCAGCTGGTCGTCGGGTGTATTAAGGACGTAATGCAAAGCAACGGTCAGCTCTACCACGCCGAGGCTGGCGCCGAAGTGGCCGCCGTGCACGCTAACACAGTCTATAATGAATTGCCTGAGCTCGTTGCAGGCTTGTTGTAGGTCGGCTTTACTTAATTTCTTCAGATCAGCTGGTGAGTTGATCTTGCTAAGCAGCGGCCCTGCGGCTATTTCTTCCATTCACGCGGTTGTAAAAACGTACAAAAATAGATAAAAGATGTGAGGTTACGGGCGTTGTATTAAAAATTGACTTAATGTTGAGCTCCAGCCTGTTAGTGTTCCTGTCTTAGGTTTATCACCGGTTTGTAAATACAAAGCAATTATTCTGCCAATATTTCGGCAGCATGCTACCTTTGCTTGCGAAAAAAATCTTAATGTTCAAGAACCGATATTGGCGGGAGTATCCGTGGGGTTTGCAGTTTTTGTTGTTTGTGCTGATGGTTTTTACCCTAACCTCTTTTTTCACCGTGGTGGCTTACCTGGTCGTACCCTTCTTTACAGGGGTGCCTATTACCGAGTTGCAGGGCCTGAATGAACAGAGCACCAGCCGTGTGAAAGACGCTTTCCTGTTATTGCAGACGATCTCCTCCGTAGGCGTGTTCCTGGCCCCGGCACTACTGTTCGCTTACATGACGCATCCACGCCCGGTAGAATACCTGGGTTTGCGTAAGCCGGGTAAAGCCATTCATTGGGTGCTTGTGCCGCTTGTGATGTTGGGCGCGATCCCGGTGCTGCTGGGTCTGGAAACCTTGTTCCGTGAAATAAGCCTGGGCGGTAAGGCAAAGGATATGCAGGATACAACGGATACGGCGTTCAAGGTTTTACTTACCATGCGTTCGTTCAACGACTTCCTGAAGACCTTCGCGGTGATGGCAATAATGCCGGCAATATGCGAGGAATTATTGTTCCGTGGAGCTGTGATGCGTATTATTCATGCGCGCAATAAAAGAACGGGCGTGGCGATTGCCGTATCAGCGTTGGTGTTTGCTATAGTGCACTACAACCCCGCGGGGCTGATCGCTATTTTCCTGGCGGCAGTACTGCTGGGTGGTATCTATTACCTCACCGGTTCGCTATGGCTGAGCATACTGGCGCATTTCCTGAACAACGGGGTGCAGATAGTGCTGATGTACATGGGTACGAAGAATGCGGCAGTGAAAGCTTTTGTAGATGGCGACAGCGTGCCGCTGTGGCTGGTAGGTGCAGGCATTGCGGTGTTTGCCGGGGCGTTTTACCTGCTGTGGCAAAACGCCACACCACTACCTGATGACTGGTCGGATGATTTTAAAGGTGAGAAGCGGCCGGCCAGGGACGAAGAACCGGGGGAGGAAGAAGAACAACAGCAAGGCTGGAATGACGACCAACCCAATTAATTCAATTAACCCATCCCGATAGCTTTTGGGATACCTTTTAACTTAACAAATGGCTTTACACTGGCCTACATTCTTTACCCGGCTGGGCAGCGCAATAGTTTTCTGCATCGTGATGATGGCGGGTTTATTGCTGCACAGATGGGGATTCCTGGCGCTGGTGGCACTGATACAGGCGCTATGCCTGCGCGATTATTTCCGGCTGATACAGAAAATATACCCTGAAGCCAAATGGACTAAAGGTTTGCCCGTAGCAGTGCAGGTGATAGCGCTGGTCATACTGGTGTTGCTGCAGATGTATCACGAAACGTCGGCTGCACCGGTGATGCTAAGCTTTTGGCCGATAATTGCCGCTTTGCCGCTGTTGCTGCAAAAAAATAAGTTTGCCGCTGATGCGAGACTGCAGGCATTGGCAGGTATGTTATACATAGCTATGCCGATGGAGGCACTGTTGTTACTTGGACAAAAACATATGATGCCCCCGGTTTTCCCGCTGGCGCTGATACTGATGATATGGACCAATGACACCATGGCCTACCTCGTGGGTTCATTCATCGGCAAGACACCTTTTTCTAAAATTTCCCCCAAAAAGACCTGGGAGGGAACCATCGGCGGGGCAGTGCTCACTATCATCGGTGCAGGCATCTTCGGCTACTATACCCAGCTGCCATATGGTATGGGTGTATGGATGGCGCTGGCCTTGTGTGCTGCGGTCGCCGGTACCATAGGCGATCTTTTTGAATCGAAGCTGAAACGCATGGCCAATGTAAAAGATTCGGGTGCGATGATGCCGGGCCATGGCGGTGCACTCGATAGGTTTGACTCGCTGTTGTTTGCTGCACCGTTTGCATGTTTACTGGTGTATCTGCTTGTCTGAACCCCAGGTTAATCGAGATTGGACTGATTAGGCTGAATTGGAATCGAGTCTGTGTCTTTAAAGTCCCAGTAATTCTTGCAACTTGTTGAGGGCTT
>JAJNBR010000068.1 GCA_021156265.1 Flavipsychrobacter sp. | reverse complement strand
CGGGGGACACCATCCGTATATCCATCATCACTCGTAAGCCCGTTACTACCGATTCGGGAACAGCTGTTATCTATAATACGAACCAGCTGTACACGATCGTTCTGTATATCGAGGAGCAGGGCATCTATCGAAGGCTGGAAGAGGTGTACTTTTCGGGGGCTGCCAGCAAAGCTATCCGGTTGAAGCCGGGAATGTATAAAGCCGCGTTCATGGCCAATGGCGTGGAGCATGCCCAAGTCTTTGCCATTGAAAAGGGAGCCGCGACCGAGGTCCGGGTGGAGTAGCTGATAGGGCATAATGTTGTCGTTTGTTGTCGCTTTTACAGTCAAAAACTGTTACAACGGGCTAGCTGCCTGCTTCTGAAAGCAGCGCCTATATTGCTTTTGAGCGCCAATTTGTTCGCTTTTGTTGTTGATTTTTAGTGGTGCTCGCGACATCGCTGCCGCTAAGTTGTTCAACTTGTTTACAGATGAGACCCCTTATAGTTTTGTAACAACCGTGCGAGGAAGAAGCACGGCGCATGGTAATATATTATGGTCATAGAGCTACAGTTTTACTATAGCAAATATACAAAAAATTAACCAATAAGCCTATCGGTTAGGGGGTGGCTTTGTGTAGCTGAAGCAGTTTCCCACTGAGTATTTCATCAATGGTCTTTTGGAAATCGGCAGACACCTTGCCTTCGGTCTTAATAGTCGACAGCAGCTTTACTACCTCCGGGTCTTTATAGTTGACAACGATCTTATTGGAAGGCGAGGGGTATTGATAATAAACCAGTTGTGCAAGGAGATCTTCGGCGGCGGTGCCGGCTTTAAAAGCCTGGTAGGCTGTGTTGGCCAATGCTACATATTTATTCAATTCGATGTTGCTCATGGCATAGGCCGCTATTTGCTTTTGCTGGAGCGACCTGGCGGGATCCGCGATAAAGTCGAGCGCGCTGGAATAGTATTCTTCGGGACTGTCAAATATTTCTACATAAGTAGAGGAGTAATCCAGGTCGCCTGTTTCTTCCAGGTTCGAAACATCCTGCTCTATAATGGCGATCTTTTCCGGAAAGCTGGCTGTAGTGTCGACGGTTCGCGTTGTCGGCGTCTGCTCAGTATCCATGCTGGCGCAACCCTGGAGCAGGCAGCACAGAATGACCAAGTATAAGGTGAAAGTTTTCATGTAGAATAAAATTACAAAATCCGTGCGCGAGATACGGCCGGTTTTTGGATCGACAGGCAAATAAAAAAGCAGCCCATAGGCTGCTTTCAATAAGAATATTGAGTAACTAGTTCATTACCAACGTTATAGTGCCGGTGGCCAGGGGGTTATTCTTTTCATGCACGGTTACATAAAATGTTCCTTTGCCTAGCGGCCTGCCCAGACTTACGTTTTGCGCTGCGCTTTGTGCATTAAAGGTAGCCGTGTACATAGTTTCTTTTTTGTCGTTTTTGATGATCACCACGTAGTCTTTCCCGATCTGGAAATTCGAGTTCACCATCATCACCTCGTCGGTCACAAATGTCTGAAACTCGATGTGACTGGGCTGCGCTGCCGCGGCGGCGGGCTTTGCTGCCGTCACTGCGGGTTTCTTTGCAGGCGCTTTTTTTACGGTGGTGGTTGTTTTGGTCGTGGTGGTCTTTTTTTGCGTGGTCTGCGCTACGGCAAAACCGGGCAAAGCCAGGATAAGGAGTAAGTAAATGCTCTTTTTCATACCTGTTCGGTTATTGATCTTTGATAGTCACCAAATTTACAGCAATCCGTTGATACTGTAGTTATGGCAGGCCAATTTTCACTTTTCGCCAACGGTGCGCATTTTGCTACATTTACGCTTAGATGATCTCCAGGCGACCAATACTGGAATGCGTACCCAACTTCAGCGAGGGACGTGATCCGCAAAAAATACAGGCTATTGCCGATGCCATCCGCTCCGTGGACGGCGCGCACCTGCTTCATATAGACTCCAGTCCAGCCGCCAACCGTACCGTCATGACCTTTGCCGGCGAGCCGGCTGCCGTTTGCGAAGCCGCGTTCCGGGCTGTTAAAACGGCAGGCGAATTGATAGACATGACAAAACAGGAGGGTGTGCATCCGCGTATCGGAGCTACCGACGTTTGTCCGTTAGTGCCGCTTTACGACCTGACGATGGAGGAAGCAGTAGGATTGTCAAGGCAATTGGGCGAACGCATAGGTAACGAATTGAATATACCAGTTTACTTATATGAGTACTCTGCAGTTGCCGAACATCGCCGCGCTTTGCCGGACATCCGGAAAGGCCAGTATGAGAAATTTGCCGAAAAAATGAACCTCCCTGAATGGAAACCGGACTACGGCCCACTTGAACTAACACTTCAATCGGGTGCTACTGTGCTAGGTGCAAGGGATGTTCTTGTTGCTTTTAATATTTCATTGAAAACCAATGATATAAACACTGCTACTTATATTGCTGATAGAATTAGGGAAAGAGGCTATTACGAAAAGACGGAGGCTGGAAAAGTAAAGATTCCGGGCCTGTTGCCGAAGCTTCGCGCTATAGGCTGGTACATGGCCGATTTCCAGTCCGCACAGGTTTCCATGAACCTGCTGGACTACCGGGTGACGTCGCCGCTTAAGGTTTGGGAGGCCACCAGCGCGCTGGCGCAAACCTTGGGTGTGGAGGTGATCGGTTGCGAAGTGGTCGGTCTTATTCCCGAGACCTGCCTGCTCGAGGCTGGTGCTTTTACCTGGCTACGGGAGGGTAAGGAGCCCCCGCACGATAGGGAGCTGCTGGTGCATGCAGCCATCGAACATTTAGGATTAAACAAGGTCAAACCCTTCGACCCCCGGGAAAAGGTTTTAGAGTATTCCTTAAAAAGAGCTGGGCTAAGTTAGTATGAATCAAAGAAATGTGTTGTTTTCGTTAGTCAGGATATTACTGGCGCCATTCGCCCTTATTTATGGCGCCGTGGTTTGGCTGAGGAACCGCTTGTACGACTCCGGCATTTTCTCGTCGGTAGAGTTCAGTCCGCCGGTTATCTCGGTCGGCAACCTGTCTACCGGGGGTACTGGAAAGACGCCGCATGTGGAATACCTTATCGGGCTGCTGCAATATCGTTTCCAGGTAGCCACCATGAGCCGGGGCTATAAACGCCGTACCCAGGGTTTCCTGCTGGCTGATGCTGATACCAACGCCCTCCGTATCGGCGATGAGCCTATGCAGTACCATATGAAATACCCCGACCTGGTGGTGAGCGTAGCCGAGGAGCGCATCACCGGCATACCGACATTATTGCAGAAACGACCACAGGTAGAGGTAATATTATTGGACGATGCGTACCAGCACCGCTCGGTAAAGGCGGGGGTCAATGTGCTGATCACGGATCATTCAAAACCGTTCTATACCGACCGCATATTGCCCCTGGGCAGCCTGAGGGAAAGCCGTAGCGCTTACAAGCGGGCTGATGTCATCATCGTTTCTAAATGTCCCCGGGATATGAACCGGGCAATGGCCGATGAGATCATCGCAAAGATCAACCCGCTGCCGCACCAGAAAGTGTTTTTCACCGCCATTAGCTATCGCCAGCCGTACGATTTCATGACCGGTGAGCCGGTGTCACTTCGCGGAAAAAGCGCAGTATTAGTATGTTGTATTGCTAAGCCAGCCCCGCTGGTAAGATATTTGCAGGACGAGCTAAAGCAAGTGCATGTGTTGTCGTACCCCGATCACCATTATTTTGTAAGCCACGATCTCGAGGAGATCAAAGAAGCTCATGGCAACTTTGAAGCCGCAGACAAAATAATAGTGACCACGGAGAAAGATGCGGCGAGGCTACACTTGCATTATGAGAAACTGAAAGAATGGAATGTGCCGATAGTGGTATTGCCGATAGGGGTTTCTTTTTTATTTAACCAGGGCAATGAGTTCGACACTGTAGTTTTGCAGTACGTCGAGCAGACGTTGGCCGAAAACAACCAAATGTTCCATGGGAACCAGGAAATCATCTAAGGCATCGCAAAAAAAGAAAGTCGACAGCTCGGGTAAGAAAACTTACGTGGGCAAACTGGAGATAACCCGCGGAGGGATGGGCTTTGTGATAGTGGAAGGGTTGGAAAAAGACGTATTGATACGTCGCGGTGAAACGGGCAACGCCCTGAACGGCGATGAGGTGCGGGTGGAAGTGGTAGAGCGCGGCCGCAAGTTCGGTGCGCGGCCGGAGGGTAAGATCATTGATGTGGTGCGCCGCAAACAAACAGAATTTAGCGGCAAGCTCGAAGTGCACCCGCATTTCTCTTTCGTGGTACCGGACAGTGATAAAATGCCGGTAGACATATTTGTACCCCTGCATCTGCTGCACGGCGCCAAGAACGGCGACCATGTGATAGCCCGGATAGTGGAATGGACAGAAAAGACCAAGAATCCGGTAGGTGAAGTAGTAAGTATCCTCACTGACGAGTCGGTGAACGAGATAGCCATGCAAGGCATATTAGTGGAGAACGGTTTCCCCCTGCATTTTCCTGACGATGTGATGGAAGATGCTGCCCGTTATCCCGAAGGTGTACACAGCGCAGAGCTGAAACACCGCCGCGATATGCGTGACACGCTGACCCTGACCATTGATCCTGTTGACGCACGCGACTTTGACGATGCTATCTCCTTCAAACACCTGAAAGGTGATATGTACGAGATAGGTGTACACATTGCCGATGTTAGCCATTATATAGAACCCGGATCGGCGCTGGATAAAGAAGCCTACAACAGGGCAACCAGCGTATACCTGCCAGACAGGGTGCTACCCATGTTGCCTGAAAGGCTGTCGAACGAGCTGTGCTCGCTGAGGCCTAATGAGGATAAATACACCTTCTCCGCCATTTTCCAGATCAACACGCAGGGCAAGGTAAAAGACTACTGGCTGGGGAAGACTATAATCCGCTCACAGCGCAGGTTTACGTATGAAGAAGTGCAGCTCATCATAGAAGGGGCAGAAGGCGATCATAGGGAGGTGTTGCTGACGCTAAACGAAATGGCGCAAAACATACGCAAAGCACGTTTCAAAAAAGGCGCTATCAATTTCTCCTCAGAGGAAGTAAGGTTTACCCTCGACGAATCCGGTCGACCAACCGGCATTACCGTGAAGGAGAGCAAGGAAGCACACCAGCTTATTGAAGAGTTCATGCTGCTGGCTAACAGGACGGTTGCTGAATATGTATCAGGGATTATAGTAAAAGACAAACAAGTGCCTTTCCCGTACCGTGTGCACGACGTGCCTGATGAAGCCAAGCTGGAAGTGTTCGCATCGTTTGCGGCTACATTTGGCTACAGGTTCAATATGAACACGCCGCAGAGTATTCAATCGTCCTTCAACGAAATGCTGGCGATGGTGCAGGGTAAGCCTGAGCAGCACGTGCTGGAAACACTGGGTATCCGCACCATGGCCAAAGCCGTGTATACGACAGATAATATTGGTCACTACGGACTCGGTTTTAGAGACTATTGTCACTTTACCTCGCCCATACGTCGTTACCCTGACGTGTTGGTGCACCGTATACTGGAAGAATGTCTGAAAAACGACGTGAAGCCGATCAAACACCTGGAGCAGCAATGCCGTCATTGCAGTGACCAGGAACGCAGGGCGATGGAAGCCGAGCGCGCCGCTAATAAATACAAACAGGTGGAGTACATGAAGAACTTCATCGGCGAAGACTTTGAGGCAGTAGTGAGTGGCGTGGCCAGCTTTGGCTTCTGGGCTGAAACCGTGGACCACAAATGCGAAGGCATGGTATCGATCGCGGACCTGGCACAGTTCGACGATTTTGAACTGCGCGAAGGTGAGTACTGCCTGGTGGGCCGCAGCACCGGCCTGCGCGTAGGTATGGGCGACAGGGTGAAAGTGAAAGTAGTGTCTGCCAACCTCGATAAACGCCAGATAGATTATACTGTACTGGAATTACCCGAACAAAAACATAAGAAAAGGAAGAGTAGCAGCGCGGAAGGAAAAGAGAAAAGGAAAGCCTCTCCCAAACGCAAAAAATAGTCATGCACAGCTTTACACAACTGGTAGAACAATTTGAAGACAGGCTTTCTAAAACATTACCTTTTCCACAGCAGCCGGATACACTTTATGATCCCTGCCGCTATTTCATGCAGATAGGCGGCAAACGCATACGTCCTGTGCTTTGCCTGATGGCCAATGAGCTGTTTGGCGAGATAAACCAGGACGCATGGCACGCCGCGCTGGGCATAGAACTGTTTCACAACTTTACGCTCATCCACGACGATATAATGGACAAAGCTCCGTTGCGCCGTGGTAAGCAAACCATTCATGATAAATACGGTTTGACGGCAGGAATACTTTGCGGCGATGTGATGAGCATCTACGCTTACGACCAGCTGGCTAACGTGCGTCACCAGCTTCCGTTGATATTGCACCTGTTCAATAAAACATCGATAGAAGTATGCGAGGGCCAGCAGCTGGATATGGATTTCGAATCGCGGAATGACGTGAGTATAGATGAGTATATACACATGATCACGCTGAAGACCTCCGTGCTATTAGCTTGCTCTCTGAAAATGGGTGCTTTATTGGGTGGCACAACGGAAGGGAACGCCAACAAGCTGTATACCTTCGGCAAGAACCTTGGTATTGCCTTCCAGCTGCAGGACGATTATCTCGACGCGTTTGGCGTGACGGATAAACTCGGCAAACAAAACGGCGGCGATATCAAATCGAACAAGAAGACTTACCTCTTACTAAAGGCACGCGAAACTGCAAACGAGGATGAACTGAAGCAGATAAACGAATGGCTGGAAAAAGATGGCGAAGAGAAAGTACCTGCCATGCTGGATCTGTTCAAAACAACAGGAGCAGATAAGGCTTGTCGTGATGCAGTGGAACTCTATTCACAACGTGCTTTTGATTGTCTGGAGGAAGCTGCTGTGCTTAGCAAGCGCAAGCAACCACTGCACGAGCTTGCCAGCTATTTGTTGATGAGAGACAAGTAACTATGATTTTTGCGCTAAGTTTTTACTTTTACGTTTTACATTTTGCTTTATGAATTACTGGCTTGTAAAATCAGAACCTTTCAAATATAGCTGGGAGCAGTTCCTGAAAGACAAGAAAACCCATTGGGATGGTGTGCGCAACTATGCCGCGCGCAATAACCTGAAAGCGATGGAAAAGGGCGACCAGGTATTTTTCTACCACAGCAATGAAGGGTTAGCGATAGTAGGTATAGCTGAAGTAGTAAAGACCGCCTACCAGGACCCAACAACGGAAGACCCGAACTGGGTGGTAGTGGATTTGAAGCCGGTAAAGACGCTGCCTACTCCCGTAACACTCGAGCAGATAAAAGCAGAACCATCGCTTGCCACAATGGACCTGGTGCGCCTGTCGCGGTTATCAGTAGGTGCGGTGAAGCCTGATGAGTATAAGAAGGTGATGAAGATGGCGGGGCTGTAGTCTAGAAGACTTCTTCCATTTCGATTTTTGCTTTACGTTTTGCAGCAGATGCTTCAGCCATCTGCTTTCTTTTTTGCCTGCTCCAGTCAGCGCGCATTTGTGTAGTAGTTTGGCGGCTGCCGTCGTGGCTCCAGCCCGGCACGTAAAACAGGTACTTCAACTTATCTTTCCACGTTATTTCTTGCTTCAGGTCAGCGCCTATTGCTTTCCACTCGTGAAAGATGCTGTGAATGGGGTGGTGCGGGTTTTCAACAGGCGAAGTAATACCGTAGCGCGGCGGCTCTTCATCCATCTCTTCTGCAAAAGTTCCAAACAGCCTGTCCCAGATAATGAGGACCATACCCATGTTCTTGTCCAGGTAAGGTACATTGCTGGCGTGGTGCACGCGATGGTGCGATGGTGTCACAAAGAAGAACTCTACCCAGCGCGGCAGCTTTTTGATAGCCTGTGTATGAACGATTATTCCATACACCTGCGTGATGGCATACATGAACAGTATATCAACAGGACGGAAGCCTATCAACGCCAGCGGTATAAAATACAGGAAGCGGTAAAACGGCATGAATACAGATGAACGGAAGCCTGTGGTCAGGTTATATTCTTCTGAAGAGTGGTGGGTAACATGCACCGCCCAGAACACACGTACCGAGTGATCAACATAATGTTCCAGCCAGAACATGATGTCCTCGCAGAGGAATAGCAGCACCCAGTACACGATGGGGTTCCATTGTATATGGAGCTGGTATTGTGAGAAGAACATGAGGACTGCTAACGCTACACCACGTAACAGCAGGTCTACACCCGCGCTGGCCGCGTTCATGTAAATATTTACCAGTGTTTCTTTCCAGCTGTAAAATTTCCAGTGATGGAAATGACTTAAGAATATCTCAAGCGGGATAAGAACTGCGTAGATAGGGATGGAAAACAGCAACAATATTTGTTGATGCAGTTGATCCATAAGCGGTTATGTGTGTGTTTGAGTGTAAAACAAAAAAGCCCCCAAAATTAAGGAGGCTTTTCGAAATTATATGGTCATGATCTCTTTTTCTTTGTCTTTGCAGTGCTGGTCTATAAGTGCAATATGCTTGTCGGTGATGCCTTGTATATGAGTTTCAGTGTCTTTGGCTATGTCTTCGCTCAGGCCGTTCTTTTGTTCTTTTTTTACTTGTTCTATGGCATCGCGGCGTATGCTGCGGATAGACACCTTCGCCTGCTCACCTTCGCCATTCACGCGTTTTACCAGCTCCCTGCGGCGTTCTTCGGTAAGCGGTGGCAGGAACAGGCGTATCATGATACCATCGTTTTGCGGGTTGAGACCTATATTGGAAGCAATGATGGCCTTTTCTATCGGGCCCATCATTTGTTTTTCCCAAGGCTGTATAGCCAGGGTGCGGGCATCGGGCACAGTGACGTTGGCTACCTGGTTCAGCGGAGTAGGATTGCCATAATATTCAACAAATATCCCGTCTATTATCATCGGGTTGGCCTTGCCGGCGCGGATCTTGCTCAGTTCTGTTTCAAGATGGCCGATGGCCTTTTTCATAAGCTGGGATGCATCGTTAACGATCCCGTCCAGGACGTCGCTCATATTAATAGTCGTTTTAGCGGTAGCAAAAGTAAAAAATGTTCTTTAACATATCTTACCCCGGACGCCAGCTATCTTAATATTGATAGTAATTATACTTTAACTATCTGTATTTGGATACCCCTCGGAGGTATGGTAACTTTGCATTAAACCGACTAATAATCAATGGACACTACGATACAAAGCCCGGTAACATTAACGGAAAATGCATTGGCCGAGGTCAAAAGGCTGAGGACAGAGCCAGGATTTGATTCCACACAATACCTGCGGGTAGGTGTGAAGGGTGGCGGCTGCTCAGGTCTGAGCTACTTACTTGGGTTTGACGCAAAAGAAGAAGATGACGAAATATATGATATCGACGGGGTAGCCGTTGTTATGAAAAAAGCGCACGGCATTTACCTGCAAGGCATGCAGGTAGACTTCCAGGATGGCCTCAATGCCCGTGGATTTGTATTTAAGAATCCTAACGCGAGCAGTACTTGCGGTTGTGGCACCTCGTTTGCCGTATAAATCTTATTTTAAAGGGATGAAGCTAGAGAGAATAATTTTATTTATAGCGATCTGCTGCTCGTGTATGGGAGCACGGGCGCAAACCGGGGATCAGCTGGCGCAGACGTATAATCGCGCGGATGATCGCGGCAAGCGCCACGGCATGTGGGTGTTGTCGCAGGGCGAACGTATGGGGGAGCCCGGTTTTACCGAGTTCGGCAACTACGACCATGGTATCAAAATGGGACCGTGGTACAAGCTGGACGGTAATGGTGAACTCCAGGCAATGGAGACATTTAAGAACGACGTGAGGGATGGCGAAGCTAAATACTTCGAAAGTGGCCGTATGGTAGCTGTCGGACAGTACCGCGGCCTCAATCCCAAGCGTGAACGTGATACATTCCTCGTAGAAGATCCAATAACAGGCGCCCAAAGCCTGAAATGGGTAGCTACCGAAAAAGGCAGCGTACGCCACGGTACCTGGAAGTTTTACGATGCGCCGACCGGTCGCCTGGTTCGTGAAGAAGAATGGCAGGTGGACGAACTTGTATTTCATAAAGAGTTCCCGATGTCGAAAGAGGACAGCCTGTACTTTAAAAAGCGCGAAGCGGGAATGCCGCACAACACAAAGAAGAACTATTATAAGCCGCCTGCCAACAGGCGTACCAGCTATAGCAACTAAATAAACAACCATCTACCAATGATAAACAGCCGCCTGCTAAGGTGGCTGTTTCGTTTTGAGGCAGTGGCTGTTATATAAGTGCGTTTTTTATATCAATTTCTTTCTTTAACTATCTAATTTTTGTATTTTGTATGCCTGAATATATAAGTCATTAGTCTTACATAGTTCGGTTGGTTTATCGCCTTGATTAACATCTTAATCGTTACATCATAAAAATACCATTATATGAAGAAAGTAATTGTGATAGGCGGTGGAGTAGCAGGAATGAGCGCTGCGCATGAATTGGTGGAGCGCGGTTTTAAGGTTGAGGTATATGAGCGAAACAATACTTATTGCGGCGGCAAAGCCCGCAGTGTAGACGTTCCCGGCTCCAACCTGCAATACAAAGACAAATTTTTACCCGGCGAGCACGGATTCCGGTTTTTCCCGGGGTTTTATAAACATATTACTGATACCATGTCGCGCATACCATTTGGCACTGGCAGTGTACACGATAACCTGGTGCAGGTGGACCGCGTAGAGATAGCACGCTTTGGTAAAGCACCGATCATTACTGTGGTGAGCTTTCCCAATTCAAAGGACGATATCCAAGCCATCTTCACATCGATGCATGCAGATACGGGTCTAACCGGGGAGGAGATCAGTCTCTTTACGTCAAAAGTTTGGCAAATACTCACCTCCTGCCATGAGCGACGCATTAATGACTACGAGCGCATAGGCTGGTGGCAATTCATGGACGCCGACAACCAAAGCAAAAATTACCAGACCTTACTGGTAGAGGGGCTTACGCGCACACTGGTTGCTGCCAATGCTAAATATGCCAGTACTAAAACTGGTGGTGATATTTTTCTTCAGCTGTTATTGAACATGGCCAACCCGCATATACAGGCAGACAGGGTATTGAACGGCCCAACTAATGAAGTGTGGTTGAATCCGTGGATAAATTACCTTAAGACGAAAGGTGTTGACTACCGCTATGGAGCCAGCTGTACTAAACTTGATTTTGAGAATGGAAAGATAACAGGCGCATGGATCAGCTTCGACGGTGACGAACCTCAGAAAGTAACAGGTGACTATTATGTGCTGGCTGTACCTGTGGAAGTTGCTGCGCCATTGATCAGTGAGGAGATGATTGCCTATGATATGACTCTGCAAGGTATCCGCGATCTCGCACCATCAGTAGCATGGATGAACGGCATGCAATTCTATCTAAACCAGAATGTAGAAATCGTGCATGGACATTGCATCTATGTAGATACTCCGTGGGCACTTACCTCTATCTCACAAATACAATTCTGGAAAGATTATGATCTTGAAAAAAGAGGTAATGGTGAGATAAAAGGAATTCTTTCTGTAGACATGTCAGATTGGGAAGTGCCGGGCCTAAATGGCAAGGT
>JAJNBR010000067.1 GCA_021156265.1 Flavipsychrobacter sp. | reverse complement strand
ACGGTGGCAATATGTTATCAGAAAATAATGCGGTGCCACGTACTACCACCATCGGGGAGAATGCAATTTGGGTTAACGATGGCGGAGATGGCAGTTTCGGTCCGGGTGACTATTTCGTGTTCTACGCAAAGGGTCCAACAGGCTGGTATGTAGACAGCGCCTCAGGCAGTTTTCGCCACGTTAAAAATCTATACGATGATAAGGGATACTACTTTATCAACTTCGATACCGGTCCCGGCAAACGTGTGGGCAGCCAGCAAGAGTCGCTACAGGCGAATGTGACAACAGGCACAGCCAATGGCTATGCACTGTATGAGAATGATCTTTTTAACCCGGGAAAGTATGGTAAAGCCTGGTATGGGGAAGAGTTTGGTACAGATGGGGGAAGGCAAGATACACGTGAAATAGAAATGGAGATCGGCCCGGCTGTCGAGGCCACGTTCAAGATAGGATTGGCTTCCCGCTGTCCCGCCAAGGATAATAATTTCAGCTTATGGCTGGATAATGTGCAACTGCCTTCAGTTACTATCGGGCCATCGTTTACGAATGATGACGACAAACCTGTGGAGACAGTTGTTGCCACCTGGTCAGGTGCTTATTCAAATCCGAAACCTAAGCTGAAGTTCACCTATCAGCCCGGTACCAATAACTGCATCGGTTACCTGGATTTTGTTGAGGTAAATACCAAACAGGCCCTTTATTTCGGCGCAGAAACGTTTACTTTCCGCGATTGGGTGAATGTAAAGCCAGGCAATATTGTAAACTACCAGATCAGTAATGCCTCTGCCGCAACCCAGGTGTGGGATGTCACGGATCCGCACAACGCTGTGCGTATGAATGGTACGTTGAACGGCAGTACTTATAGTTTCAACCAGGGCGCCGGTACACTACATGAATTCGCTGCCATGAAAAGCGGTGCCCTGCCGGTGCCCGAATATGTCAGCACAGTTCCTAATCAAAACCTGGTTGGCAGTGAGGCAGTGGATTACCTGATCGTGACCCATCCCAGCTTCCTGAATTCAGCAAACGAACTGGCTGAATTTCACCGCCAGCGCAGTGGGTTAAGAGTGCTTGTAGCCACTACACAGCAAGTGTATAACGAGTTCTCCTCAGGTGGGCAGGATATCTCCGCGATCCGCGATCTTGCACGGTATTTTTACGAGCGTGCGGGCAGCGATACTAACCAGTTTCCGCGTTACCTGCTCCTGATGGGAGATGCATCTTATGATTATAAAGACAGGGTGAAGAACAACACGAACTTTGTACCTACGTTTGAGTCAGCACAATCGTTGATATCCATCAATAGCTTTTTGAACGATGATTTTTTTGGAATGCTTGATGATAATGAAAACATCGAGAATACAAGCATCGCCAATACGTTGGATGTCGGGGTTGGCAGGTTGCCGGTGAAAACGCCTGAAGAAGCCAATGCGGTTGTACGAAAAATCATCAATTACAAAAGCGTGGCTTCATTGGGGCCCTGGAGATTGTCTACTACACTTATATCAGACGACGAGGACGTAGCGGGAGAGCACATGACCCACGAAGAGATAATGGATACGATTATTGTGCATAATAGCGATATCTATAATCATACCAAGGTATACCTCGACGCTATCCCAACGATATCTACTCCCGGCGGGTTAAGAGCGCCCAATGCCAATAAAGCGATCAATGACCAGGTATTTAAAGGTACACTATTACTTAACTATAGTGGCCATGGTAACACCCGGGTTCTTGCTGAAGAACGTATTCTGACACAGGATGATTATAACAAATGGAAAAATATGGATAAGCTGCCCTTCATGGTCACTGCGACCTGCGATTTCGGGCGCTTTGATCATCCGGAATACGTTTCCGCAGGTGAGGAGTTGGTGTTAAAAAAAGACGGCGGCGTTATAGCCATGGTGGTAACAACCCACCTGGTGTATGCTTATGCCAACCTGCCGATCAACAAAGAGTTTCTTGACGCCCAGTTCCAGCACATCAATGGCCGGTGGAATACTTTTGGCGATGCGTTCCGGATCGGCAAGAATGTTATCTATGCCAATGCCGCCACTTCGAGCGATATTATTGTCAACTTTCGCAAATTCGCCCTGCTGGGCGACCCGGCCCTGGAACCGAATTTCCCCGAATTTTTTATCAATACAGAGTCTGTACTCGACGGCGTGACGCAACAACCGGTTGACTCTATCGGCGCGTTAGGTTCCTACATCATCAATGGGAATGTTGCTGATGTGAACGACAAAGTTCTCGAAGGTTTCAACGGACGGCTGTCGCTTACTTTTTACGATAAACCGAGGACGGTTTCAGTGAATACGCATACCAAAGAAAAAAAATTCCAGGTGCGCAATAACATTATCTATAAGGGAAAAGCTACAGTGACCAACGGCCGTTTTTCAAGGCAAAATGAGCTTCTATGCTGAAAACGCCAAAACCGATGCCGCGGGTAGCGATACAAGCTTTACGGTGGGCGGCTTTTCAGACAATCCCATCATAGAGTTTAATCCGCCTGTAGTGCGCCCATATATTGGCGATAGCCTGTTCAGGAACGGCGGACTTACCGGTCAAAACACACTGCTTTACGTTATACTTGAAGATGAAACCGGTATTAACGTATCGGGCAATAGCGTAGGCCACGATCTTACGGCCGTATTGGACGGCGATATTGCCAGTCCTTTTGTGATGAACGATTACTACGAAACAGCGACCAACACCTATAAGCGCGGATACGTGAACTTTCCCCTCAATGATCTGAGCGACGGCTTGCATCGCATTACTGTTAAGGCATGGGATGTCAACAATAATTCTGGAGAGGGCTATGTAGATTTTGAAGTAGCGGATGGCAAGATCGTAAAAGTGCAAAACCTCATCAACTATCCTAATCCATTTACGGAAATAACCCATTTCCGCTTTGAGCATAACCATCCGGATGAACAGATGACAGCGGAACTAAACATCTATACCAGTGATGGTGTGCTGGTGAAAAAGCTGGAACAGGCATTCGTGCCAACTGGCAGCCACGCTAACGAAATAACCTGGGATGGTTATTCGGATACGGGGGTAAGACTACCTTCGGGCGTATATATTTACCGCATGAAAATATCTACCGCAGAAAGTATAGAGACCACTGCATACCAAAAACTGGTTATTGTTCGTTAATTGATTGTCTTTGACTATTATTGCATATCTTTCGAAGACAAAGGGATATTGTTGACTTGTAGTAAATAAGATACCTTTGTCTAACTTTAAATTTAATTTTAATAGAATGGCAAAACGTTTTGCTTTTATTGGATTAACGATTGCAGCGGGTCTGCTGGCAACCAGCTCATTCGGCCAAACAAACATCAATGGTACTACTAACACCATCACCACTGCCGTACCCTTTCTGAGAATTTCTCCCGATGCACGCTCGGGCGCCATGGGCGATGTAGGCATCGCGATCAGTCCTGATGCCAACGCGCAATATTGGAATCTTTCAAAGCTTCCGTTTGCGACTAAGCCCTATGGTATATCTCTGACCTATACGCCATGGCTGAAGGACCTGGTACCGGATATCTTCCTGGCTTATATCTCAGGCTATTCAAAGTTTGGACAAAACGATAACCAGGCAATCAGTGCATCGTTCCGTTATTTCTCTTTGGGTGAGATCAACTATACCGACCAACTGGGGCAACCCCAGGGTACGGGTAAACCAAATGAATTGGCGCTCGATCTTGGCTACTCTCGTCGCCTGTCTGAAAACCTTTCTGCAGGTCTCGGGTTCCGATATATACACTCGGCTATAGCATCAGGTTTGACGGTGGGACCTCAAACAGCACAATACAGCCCGGGCAACGCAGTTGGCGCAGATCTTGGTGTATACTATACAAAAACCAAAGAGATAGACGAATTCCGTAATAGAAATATCAGCCTTGGCGCTATACTGAGCAACGTAGGTTCGAAAATATCCTACACGTCTACCAGGAGAGATTTTATTCCAATAAATCTTGGTTTGGGCGGTGCTTACACTTACCAGGCCGATGAGTATAATAAAGTAACTTTTGCTCTTGACCTCAATAAGCTGCTGGTGCCTACCCCGATAGACACTAACACGGACAACGACCCTGTTGACCGACCTGAATATGACCCGCGAAATGACAAGGGTATAGTATCCGGTATGCTCGGTTCATTCGGCGATGCGCCAGGAGGCTTTAGCGAAGAGATAAAGGAATTCCAGGTGTCGTTGGGTGCTGAATATTGGTATCAGAACCAGTTTGCTGTGCGCGCCGGTTATTTTTACGAGAACAGAGACAAGGGGAATCGTAAGTACCTGACAGTGGGTCTGGGTGTTCGCTACCAGGTGTTCAACCTGAACTTTTCTTACCTCATACCTTCAGGAAGCGACATCAACCGCAATCCACTTTCGAACACGCTGCGTTTCTCGCTGTTGTTTGAATTTGACAGGAAAAACAAAGACTCAGAATCAGGAAGTACTACACCATAATGGTGAAGAATATAATTGAAAGAAAAAAGCGGGCACTGCCCGCTTTTTTTATGTTACATGTATTCGCTTAGTTCCAGCCAGCGAAGTTCTTTTTCCTCCAGTTGCCGGGTTATTTCAGTTATTCGTTCGCTTAGCTTTTGTAGTTCATCGTAGGCGAGGCCGGCGCGGCTCATCTTTTCAGTGATCAATGCTTTTTCCTTCTCTAATGCAGGCATATCTTTTTCCAGTTGCTCAAATTCACGCTTCTCATTGAAAGAAAGTTTCTTCTTTTCTTTTGTGGGCTTTTGCACGGACGGCTCGCCGCCAGCTATCGTTGCACTACCTTCTTGCGGTACACTTGCAGGTTTCTTTTCTTCGGTCTTCTGCCAGATGCGGTAATCTGAATAATTGCCCGGGAAGTCGCGTATCTCACCATTGCCTTCAAATACAAACAGGTGGTCCACCAACCTGTCCATAAAATACCTGTCGTGCGATACGATGAGCAGGCAGCCCTGGTATTCACTCAGGAAGTTTTCCAGCACCGACAGCGTGGGAAGGTCGAGGTCATTGGTAGGCTCGTCAAGTATCAGGAAGTTGGGATTGCGGAAAAGGACCGTGAGCATCTGCAACCGCTTTTTTTCCCCCCCGCTCAGTTTCGACAAATAAGTGTACTGTTGTTCCGGAGGGAACAGGAACAGTTGGAGGAATTGTGCGGCGCTCAGGGAGCCGCCACCTGCCAAAGGAAAACTTTCGGCTATATTTTTTACATACTCGATGATGCGCATGTCCTCTTTTATAATGAGGCCCTGCTGTGAAAAATTCCCGAATATTACTGTGTCGCCAATATTGATCTTGCCACTGTCTGCCGGTTCATGTCCTTGCAACACTTGAAGGAAGGTCGACTTGCCAGCTCCGTTTTTCCCTACTATGCCGATCCTGTCGCCCTTTTTAAAAGTATAGTCGAACCCGCGCATGAGAACCTTATCTCCGTAACTCTTGTATACTTTCTTTAGTTCCGCAATTTTACCGCCAAGCCGGTTCATTTTCATCTGCAACTCCACCTTGTTATCCTCGATACGCTGTTTCGCCCGCGTTTCTACATCGTAAAAAGCATCTATCCGGCTGCGGGCTTTGGTAGTTCGTGCCTTGGGTTGCTTGCGCATCCATTCCAGCTCTTTGCGGTATTCATTTCGGGCTTTGTCTATGCTGGCCTGCTGGCTTTCAATGCGGGCTGCTTTTTTCTCCAGGTAGCTTTCATAGTCGCCTTTATACTCATAGAGGTCGCTGCCGTCCAGTTCCCATATTTCATCACATACGGCATCCAGGAAGTAACGGTCGTGGGTCACCATCAGCAAGGTGACCTTTTCCTGGTTCAGGTAGTGTTCCAGCCATTCTACCATTTCCACGTCGAGGTGGTTGGTGGGTTCGTCCATTATCAGGAGCACATGCTTATGTTCAAAGCCGATGTCTATTAACGTCTGGGCAAGGGCCACACGTTTGCGCTGTCCGCCCGATAACGTTTTTACGGGTTGCTCGAGGTGATGAATATTCAGCTTACCTAATATCTGTTTCACTTTAGCTTCAAAATCCCAGGCGCCAAGTTCATCTATCCGGCCTAACGCTTCTGAAAGTTTTACCGGGTCTTTCTCTTCTGCGTCCAGTATGCGCTCGTAATCCCTGAGCGCTTCAGCTACAGGATGTTTGTAGTGGAAGATGTTGTCAACAACAGAGAGGTCTTCATTAAATACCGGTTCCTGTTCAAACAGCGCAACGGTTACGTCTTTATGTATCCATACAGTACCGCTGTCGGGTTGGTCTTTTCCTGCCAGTATTTTGAGTAATGTCGATTTTCCGCTGCCATTCTTCGCTACAAGCGATATCTTGTCGCCTTCGCTGATGTGAAATGAAATATCGTGGAACAAGGGTTTAACTCCAAACGATTTGCTGATACCTTCGGCCGAAACATAATGCATAAGCGCAAAGATACTGTAGTAGCAGCTATGCGTTGATGCTACATCAATTCCGCGCTACATATTTTGGACTTTCAGTTTAAAACGTATATTTTCATATCTGTCAAACGAATAGAACTTAATCTATGGTTATAGGTGTATTGAAAGAAAAGGCGCCGGAAACAAGGGTTTCGCTGGTGCCGGAAGTGGTGATTGCATTGAAGAAAATGAATGTGACAGTATGGGTAGAGCAGGGGGCAGGAGCGCAGGCTTTTTACCGCGATTCCGCTTTTCGCGACGCCGGCGCCGAAATAAAAGATGCCGGCGCTATTATCAGTGGTGCAGATATACTGCTGGGTATTCATCCCGAAGACATAGGTGAGGCGAAAAAAGGTGCTGTTCTGATGGGAGTATTCCAACCCCTTTTTCATTATCAGAAAATGCAGCAATGGGCTGCTAAGGGATATACAGTCTTCAGCCTGGATACGATACCACGTACAACACGTGCACAGTCTATGGATGTGCTCAGCTCGCAGGCCAATATTGCCGGCTATAAGGCAGTGCTGCTAGCCGCATATGAATACAGTCGTTATTTCCCGATGTTCATGACAGCGGCGGGCAGTATTGCGCCCGCAAAAGTACTGATACTGGGTGCGGGTGTGGCCGGGCTGCAGGCCATTGCCACGGCAAAACGCCTTGGTGCGGTGGTGGAGGTGTTTGATACCCGCCCCGCAGTAAAGGAGGAAGTAATGAGCCTGGGTGCAAAATTTGTAGAGGTAGAAGGTGCGGCCGACGCCTCAACAGCCGGCGGCTACGCCGTGGAGCAGAGCGAGGACTTCCAGCGCAGGCAAAAAGAAAAGATACATGAGCACGTCTATAAAGCAGATATCATTATTACTACAGCTCAAATACCGGGAAAGAGAGCGCCAGTACTGATTACGGAGTCGATGATAAATGACATGCGTCCCGGATCAATTATCGTCGACCTGGCAGCCTCAACAGGTGGAAACACCGATCTTACAAAAAATGGTCAAACCGTAATGCATAATGGTGTTGCCATAGTAGGCAATTCCGCTTTAGCAGCTTCCATGCCTGCCGACGCCAGCAAACTTTACAGCAAAAATGTACTGAACTTTTTGAAATTGATCATTGACAAGGAAGGGAATATGAATCTTAACTTTAGCGACGATATTGTAAAAGGTACTTGTATAACGCACAACGGTGCAGTAACCAACGACCGGGTGAACGCCTTATTACCTCATTCTTCAAACGCATAGATCATGGAACAATTAATGAGCCTGTTTACAGACGAAGCTACTTACAGGCTGCTCACCATTGTGATATTATCCATTTTCCTCGGTATCGAGGTTATTTCACGCGTGCCATCTGTATTGCATACACCGCTGATGAGTGGCGCCAATGCCATACACGGAGTGGTGATCATTGGTGCGATCATAGTAATGGGTAAGGCTCCATCGCACGATTACCTGGCGCTAACGCTCGGTTTCCTGGCTGTGGTTTTAGGAACACTGAACGTAGTGGGTGGCTTTGTAGTGACGGACAGAATGTTGGAAATGTTTGATAAAAAGAAAAAAAAGAAATAGCCAAGAGATAGATTTAAAGGACTTCCTCTATGAACATGCAAGCCATTTTAGCTTTAAGTTACCTGATCGGATCGATAACGTTTATCGTTGGTCTTAAGATGCTGTCACATCCTGACAGCGCACGCCGTGGCAATCTTGTGGCGGCTGCGGGCATGGCTGCTGCCATCCTTGCAACGATATTTTTATACCAGGATGAAATGGGTAACCCGCTGAATAACTACGGATGGATATTTGCGGGGCTGATTGTCGGTACCGTCGTTGGCACATTGTCAGCTAAAAAAGTGCAGATGACCGCCATGCCTGAAATGGTGAGTATGTTCAATGGTATGGGCGGAGCGTGTGCCATGCTCATATCTATCATAGAGTTCCATCACCTGACTTCGGACTTTACCTGGGAGCTTTACGAAGAGTCAGGTTATACGTTTTTCAGCTCTTTGCCCGGTGGGATGCTGGCCACTATCCTGATAGGTATGGTAATAGGTAGCGTGTCGTTTGCAGGTAGTGTTATAGCCTGGGGTAAACTCAATGGAAAGATCAAAGACCGTTCATTCAATGGGCAGCATATTGTGAACCTGGGTCTGCTCGCCATCGTTGCCGGACTTATTTTATTGATATTGGTAGCTCGCCCGGGACAGACGATCACTTATTTTTACCTCATCCTGGCACTCTCGCTTGTCTATGGTGTATTATTTGTGTTGCCGATAGGTGGTGCAGATATGCCGGTGGTCATATCATTGCTTAACTCTTTTACGGGCGTGGCAGCTGCTTTCGGCGGCTTTTTGTACAATAACCCCGTAATGCTTACCGGTGGTATTCTTGTTGGCTCTGCCGGTACTATTCTTACCATTCTGATGTGTAAAGCTATGAACCGCTCGTTGAAAAACGTGTTGATAGGCAGCTTTGGCGCGCAGGCAACCGGTGGAAGCGGTGAAGCAAAAGATCAGGGACACTACAAAGAAATTTCACTTAACGATACAGCCGTATTGATGGCCTATGCGCAAAAGGTAATGATCATTCCCGGTTACGGCCTTGCGGTGGCCCAGGCGCAACACGCCTGTCACGAGCTGGAGAAACTGCTGAATGAAAAAGGTGTTGAAGTGTACTATGGCATACATCCGGTAGCTGGCCGTATGCCGGGGCATATGAATGTACTGCTTGCTGAGGCCGATGTGCCGTATGAAAAGCTGATGGAAATGGAGGATGCCAATGAACAAATGAGCACTACGAGTGTGGTGATGATCATAGGCGCAAACGATGTGGTAAATCCCGCAGCTAAAGAAGACCCGTCAAGCCCGATATACGGCATGCCGATACTGGAGGTTGAAAGAGCAGAACACGTGATCGTAAATAAACGAAGCATGAAACCCGGCTATGCGGGTATTGAGAACGATCTCTTTTTTAAACCAAAGACCTCAATGCTATTCGGCGATGCCAAAAAAGTGTTGCAGGATCTTGTATCTGAATTGAAACAGGTATAGACTACTGCCCGATCACGAAGGGTATCTTCAACGTTTCGTCTTTCAATCGGAGGCGAATAAAATACAATCCGTTACTGAATCGACCTTTCACGTCCAGATTGATGTCGAGGAACTTGTCCTCTGTAGTAACTTCTCCCTGGTAAACTGTCTGCCCAGTACTGCTTACGATCACAAACGGTATTGTCTTGTTGACAAGGTAATTTCCATGTATGTGAATGTCGCCTCGTGAGGGATTTGGTGTAAGGTTGTAACTTACCGAAGCTTTTAATACATCAACCAATGCAGTGCTAGTCGAAGTGCAGCTGCCTATGGTAGCAACTACTGTATAAGTACCCTCATCATCACCGTCCACCAATCGTATTACGGGGTTTTGCTCAGTGCTGTTGAAGCCACCGGGTCCGCTCCATTGATACGTTGCATCAGGTCCTCCGTTCGCATGAAATACAAGGCTGTCGGCAGGTTTTACCGGGCTATTCACAGTTATAACCGGCACAGGCGGACGGGGGTAAACAACGAGCGTCGTTGTGTCAGCAATTGAAGCGCATCCGTTGAGCGTTGCCGTTGCAGAATAGGTGCCTGCGGCACTTAGCCGTACGTCAGCGATGCGGGGAGAGGCAGCGTTGGCAATAAATCCGTTGGGGCCTGTCCATGCAAATTTTGCAGCTGTGTCGGTGGCTTTCGCTTTCAATGTTATCTCTTCATTCTCACATTTTGGCCCGTTGTTCTCTGTAGACGTGATAACGGGTAGTGGTTTCACCTGCACATTGGTCATCGCAGAGGTCGTGCATCCGTAGTTATCCGTAGTTACTTTGTACTCTCCGGTATTTTTCATCTCCGAGATCAACGAAGGATTAGGTACTGAATCGATAAAACCAGCTGGTCCTGTCCATTTGAGGTTCGTGTTAGCGGTGATAGCGTTCAGCCGCAGTATATCACCTTCGCATACGGGGCTATTGCTCGTCAAGGTCAAGGTAGGATAGTGCGTTAGCCGGAGCGGATGCGTATTAACAGCTGTGGTATCTCCAGGTAAGTCGGCTATTACACGGAAACGGTAACCGGTACCATCGGCCATACTCGCAGGCATGGTGCAGTTGATATTTCCTCCCGTGCGCGCGTGTCGGGTGCCTATTGCTGTCGGGTTTGCAAAGCTGCCATCTTTGTCAGAAAGCTGTACGGTAAAGGTATTTCCCGCGTCGAATGTATCAGTAATAAAAACAGGAACATTAAATGTATCGCCCGCACAGACTATCGTATCCGTGTAGGGCTCTTTAATATAGACATGCGGATCTGTTACATACCAGATGCTAAAGGCTACGCCATTTCCCATAGCATTGTTGCCTGTATAACTGACACGGAGCTGGTTAATGGAAAATCCCGGTTTGATATCAAGGTGCCCTTTGCTGTTGTTATTCCCCGGGGGAGGTACAACGGCCGGGCATAAAAAGCCGTTGTAAGTGGCAGCTATCTCGCCAATACAAGCTATTTGTGCTGTTAGGTTGTTGGAGATATATGAAGGATTTACCGGAAAAAAATTGCCATTAATATCGATCCTGACGGTATCGTCGCCACCGATATTCACAAACCTTAGCCGGATCGCATTTACAGGATATGTGAAATCGTACTGAAAGTGAGTTTTGAAATCTGGTGGTGCTGGCTGGGGGGGTATAACGCCGACCTCATATGGGCCTTCGCCACATACAGTGCCAACGCCGGTCAAGACAACCCCCCCGCCGGAAACGGTTACGGGATTAACGCCTATAATCTGCGTTCCCGGACCGTGTTTTATCGGGTAGTAGGTCTGAGCTCCGGATACTAAAGGGAGCAGCAATAAAATAGCAACGCGTAAAAATCCTTTCATCTAACCTGGTGCAGGCAGTTTCGCCTGATTTAAATTTTAAATTTCGCTAGCGCTTAATAACAAAGCGAAGATCGATGTCATCATCTTTTTCAAGCGGGATATGCAGCAGGTAAACGCCGTTGCTCAGGTTGGCGCCTAATGAGAACTCCTTCAGCAATAGCTTGCCTTTTACTTCCACTTTATCTCTATACACGATCTGGCCCACTGCGTTCACAATGAACAGATCCGCCACCTGGTCTTTTCCCAGGCTTGCTTTCAGGGTAAATATTCCATCATTAGGATTAGGATACAGGATCACAAAATTCCGGTTAGAAACAAATACCTCGGTGCTTACTTCAGTCGCGCAGCCATCAAGCATCGTTGTAAGTGTATATTTTCCCTCGTACAGTTTGCTGATATCTTTGATCACCGGGTTTTGCGCATTCGAGGTGAAACCGTTAGGGCCGGTCCATGAATAAGTCACGCCCGTTGTTGTATTATTTCCAAACAGTTTTATTTCCTGGCCGATCTTACGCGCGCTGTCTTTTGTACTGCTGTTATTGCTGGCAGTTGGTATGGCAGGCAGCGGTTTGACCCGAACGTCTATCACGCCGGGGGTCAACGACTGACAGCCGTCATGGTTCACATATACAGAATATTTTCCTGAAGCGCCGGCATCAACACCTGCTACAGAAAGGTTTTTTTCTATGAAGGCGGTACCGTTCGGTAAGGTCCATTGATAAGAGACCGGTTCCTGGGGGCTTAACGCTGTAAGATTTAGCGTTTCGCTTTCGCATAGCAGCGTATCTCCCTGTATAGCCACGGTAGGTGCAGGCTTTACGGTTACTGTTACAGTATCGGGTATAGAAATGCAGCCGTCCACATTAGCTTCTACTATGTAACTGCCGCTTATGGCAGGCTGGGCGCCCGGCCTGGCCGGGTTTTGCGCGGTGGAACTGTAATTATCCGGGCCTTTCCATTTGTAGCTGGCATTGGCTATGGCTGAAGCGGTGAGCTGCAGGTCTGTTCCTTCACAAACAGGACCATTACTTCCGGCTTCAGGAGTAGGCGTTGTAATCTCCACTACTACTATGGTGGTGTCAGCCAAAGAAATACAGCCACCCACATTTGCGCGTACATAGTATTTGCCGGCAAGAATGCTTGTTGCATTAGGGATAGTCGGGTATTGCACATTGGCCGTGTCGGTAGCAGTTACAAAATACTTACCTGCAAATCCGGCATGGGCATTCGGCACCGATGGGTTCTGCATTGGCGACGGGGTTGGGAAGATCGGCCCGGTCCAGCTGTAGGTTGCTCCGGCTATTGTACTAGCCTTCAGATCGAGTGGCGTGCCGGGGCAAACCACAATGGCGCTATCCGCCTCCGGGGTCTGGGCAAGGGGTGCTATTACAACGGTTGTACTGTCCGGCGGCGACTGGCAGCCATTGCTAACAGACACAACATAATATTTACCTGAATCCGTATACGCGACATTCGTCAGTACCGGGTCTTTTGTCGTTGTGGAAAAGCTATTAGGGCCGATCCAGAGGTAGGTGGCATTAGGATCGGGTACGGCGCTGGCATACAGGTTAACCGTTTTGCCCGGACAAACCGGACCATCATTTGACGCAGTAGGTGTCACACCGAGGGGAGCCAGTGTTACTGTTGTGCTTGCTGGAGCAGACGCACAGCCATTTTTAGTGGCAACTACGGTGTATGTTCCCTGGCTCTGAAAACTTGTATTTGTTACGGTTGGGTTTTGTTGGTTAGAGCTATAACTGTTGGGTCCTGTCCAGGCATAGGTAGATCCCGCAGAGTCCGCAGTAGCTTGAAGGCTGACGTTCTGCCCCGGGCAGGGTGCCGCAGGTGAGGACGAAACCGTAGTTACTGTAGGATTGCCCTTAACGACAACTTTCACTTCTTTGGTGTAATTGCATGCACCCCGGGTAGCTGTTACGTAATAGGGCGATGCCGTGTGCGCTTGTGTTGCATTGGCAATTGCAGGATTCTGCTGGCTGGAAGAGAAGCTAAGCGGTCCTGACCAGTTATAAGCAGTAACACCGGCAGGCGCGTTGGTAGCAGAAAAATTCAGCGACTGCCCCACGCAGGGGCTGTTAGCAGTTGCTACCAACGTATTTGCACCGCAGGTATCGTTTACCACTTCAAGTTGGTAAACGAATCCGCCAAGGCCCTGTTGCAGGTTGTTATTTGATATGTCTATTTCATAGATCTGGAACCCGGGAATTACGTCGACCGTTACCCCTTCACCGTTGCCGCCGGAAGGGACAGTCGAGCCAACCTCTCCATTCTGGATCGTGTAGGATATGGGTAAAGAACAATTTGCAGGGCACGAACTTAGCTCTGCAAGGTTGATCATATACTTGCTGTTATTAAGTGTGAGCACAAGGAACTCGCCCTGGTCTATGCCCACTGCGCGTATTCTCACATGGCTTATCGGGTTGACAAAGCTATAGTCGAAACCATTGTTTGTTCCACAACCGATCGCGTACCCGGTTATGCCGCAAACCGAAGGAACAGGTGTAGTAGGGCACGCGCCGTTCACCGGCGAAACCGTTGCCGTATTATTGGGAAAGGTTTGCGTACCGTTCGTTTGCGTAATCAAATGATACGTCTGCGCCTTTAAGCAAAGCGGAAACAGTAACAATAGGTATAGTAATAAATGTCGCCGCATTTATAGCAAGATATTAGGTCACTAAAATTACGAAAATGTTAACAAAACCGGACATTAAAACGGTTTAATCTGATTAAAAAATAAAATAATTTGACCTGTTTTTCGACTGATTTTGCCATTCGATCTTTGTTCGATTTTGAATATTTTAATAAAAGTAGTAATTTTGCTATTTATTGAAGGAATGCCCATTTTTATAGCGTACATGCCGTGTTGACGGGGAATATAGGATGTGCGCACAAAAACGACAACAAATGACAACAAATTCAGCTGGCGGTTCGTTTCTAATTAATTCATGCCTGTGTTTTTGGAACATTTCCTAACATTGCCGGGAAAATGAAGAATCCGCTTCAAATAGCCTGTAAAATAGTTGCGCTGGTTTTTGTTCTGGCCTCCGGTTCCTGCATTAAGGACAAGTGCGGTAAGGTTATTTGTTTCAACAAAGGTGTGTGTGTAGATGGGCAATGTGCTTGTCCTTCAGGCTATGAAGGCTCCTATTGTGACACTGGATGGTTTGAAAAATTCGCGGGTGTCTGGCATACTGACGAAGCTTTTGTACGGGATACCGGCGACGCGCGATTTAAATACAATATCAATATCACCGGATCGGCAGATAGTTTTTTTATAACCGGTTTGCACGATTCGCTTGATGGGGTTATCTGTAAAAGACA
This sequence comes from Flavipsychrobacter sp., assembly GCA_021156265.1. Taxonomy (GTDB): domain Bacteria; phylum Bacteroidota; class Bacteroidia; order Chitinophagales; family Chitinophagaceae; genus Polluticoccus. Next base: position 9,451 of record JAJNBR010000067.1, on the reverse strand, counting down.
ATCCCTATATGAATTCTCTTTCAGAGCCAATCAGCTGATGCGTACCGATAGCTCGATCATCATCCGCGGCGGTGAGGGCCGAATGAACAATGGCATCGTGACGGGGCTGTATTCGTTCAAGTATAAAGACACTGTTTTGAGCGTGGTTTTCAAGTGGACAAAGTAGCGGTTGGCTAAGATTTTTTTCTTCAATGTGTGTGGCGTGTCGCAAGTAGCAGGATTACATTTTTTTGAACCTGCTCAAAAAAATTTGCAAAAATCATTTTGTTGCCTACTTTTGCAATCCCGTTTTCAAGGCGGGTAAGTTCTTAACAAAAAAAAGCCGCTTTAGCTCAGATGGTAGAGCAACTGATTTGTAATCAGTAGGTCGCTGGTTCGATTCCGGCAAGCGGCTCAGAAAAGTGAAGCATGAACATGTAGAAATATACATTTTTATTTTTTGCATTTCCATTTTTCATTTAAGGCCTGGGCAGATACTCAAGCGGCCAACGAGGGCAGACTGTAAATCTGCTGTCTTTCGACTTCGGAGGTTCGAATCCTTCTCTGCCCACATTGTTTAGTTGACAGTTTTCAGTCAACGGTATTGCAGGTTACTGCTTACTGTTAACTGCTAAATTGTCAACTTACAAGCGGGAGTAGCTCAGTTGGTAGAGCGACAGCCTTCCAAGCTGTAGGTCGCGGGTTCGAGCCTCGTCTCCCGCTCATAGAAAAGAGAAGTTTTCTCCAGGCAACAAAGTGTGCCGGGTGAAAACTAAAAGTGTTGATAGGCAGTTCTTTAAGCTGTTGTAGCTCAGTGGTAGAGCACTTCCTTGGTAAGGAAGAGGTCGGCAGTTCAATCCTGCTCAACAGCTCTGAAAGTGGCAAAGAGTGTGGCTGTGACAGCATAGTGTGGTAATTTCGGGTTTGTAAAATAGCCTTGAACATAAAGTAGAAACAAACAATTAAACAACTCTCTTAAAAAAAATAACAATGGCAAAAGAGACCTTTAAGCGGGAAAAACCCCACGTAAACATCGGTACCATCGGCCACGTTGACCATGGTAAAACCACTTTGACTGCAGCTATCACGTCTATCCTGTCAAACAAAGGATGGGCTGAGAAAAAAGGCTATGATGAGATCGATGCGGCTCCAGAGGAAAAAGAACGTGGTATCACCATCAACACAGCTCACGTAGAGTATCAGACTGCAAACCGTCACTATGCTCACGTTGACTGTCCAGGTCACGCTGACTATGTGAAGAACATGATCACTGGTGCTGCCCAGATGGACGGTGCTATCCTGGTGGTGGCTGCTACAGATGGTCCTATGCCTCAAACTAAAGAGCACATCCTGCTGGCTCGCCAGGTAGGCGTTCCACGTATCGTTGTGTTCATGAATAAAGTTGACCTGGTTGATGATGCTGAGATCCTTGACCTGGTTGAAATGGAAATTCGCGAACTGCTGAGCAAATACGAATATGATGGTGACAACACACCGATCATCAAAGGTTCTGCTACAGGCGCACTGGCTGGTGAAGAGCAGTGGGTGAAAGCTGTAGAAGAGCTGATGGAAGCTGTTGATACTTACATTCCTCTGCCTCCTCGTCCGATCGATCAACCATTCCTGATGTCTGTAGAAGACGTATTCACGATCACTGGTCGCGGTACAGTTGCTACTGGTCGTATCGAGCGTGGTATCATCAAGGTTGGTGAGAACGTTGAGATCGTTGGTTTCAATGACTCTCCTCTGACTTCTACATGTACTGGTGTTGAGATGTTCAAAAAACTTCTGGATCAAGGTCAGGCTGGTGATAACGCCGGTATCCTGCTCCGCGGTATTGAAAAGAAAGATATCCGTCGTGGTATGGTTATCTGCGCTCCTAAAAGCATCACTCCGCATACTGAATTCAAAGGCGAAGTTTACGTACTGAGCAAAGAAGAAGGTGGACGTCACACTCCATTCTTCAACAAATACCGTCCTCAGTTCTATTTCCGTACTACCGACGTAACAGGTGAGTGCTCTCTGCCTGAAGGTGTGGAAATGGTAATGCCTGGCGATAACGTGAACCTACATGTAAAACTCATCGCTCCAATCGCGATGGAGAAAGGTCTGAAATTCGCGATCCGCGAAGGTGGCCGTACAGTAGGTGCCGGTCAGGTTACTGAGATCATCAAGTAATCCAATGCAGGCTCTGTCTGCCGGAAATAAAGCTAATAGCCATCGGTTCGCCGGTGGCTATTTCTTTTTGACTTCATCACTTTCGATATATTTGCTCATATCTATCCCGAAATGAGCCAACAAGAGATCACCTACCTGAACACCGCGGCCGCAGGCCTGGTCAGCAAACCTTCGCTGAATGCCACGCATTCGTTTTATGATGCTATGCAGGTGAATGCCAGTAGCAGGTCTGAGCAATGGCGGTTCAAAGAATTTCCACTTATAAGGGAGACGCTGGCAGAATTCATGGACGCGCCTGCAGGTAATGTGGCATTTGTTCCCAACTTTTCCTATGCTATGACGGCATTGGTGCACTCCATGACTGGCAAGGAGCGTGTACTGCTTTATAAAAATGATTATCCTTCGGTTCTGGATGCATTCCGGCTGAACGGATATGATATTACCTGGATCGATAATGAGGATGGCTTTCATATCTCGCTTGATAAGCTGAAAGACCTGTTGCTCACAAAGAATATCGACCTGTTAGTCATCAGCCATGTGCAGTGGTTATCGGGATTTAAGATTGATATCGAAGAATTGTCTGTCTTCTGCAGGCAGCATAATATCATATTCATTGTAGACGCTACTCAAAGCCTGGGAGCTATGAAAATATCAGCCACTAAACTTGATGCTGATGCTATTATTGCCAGCAACTACAAATGGATGAATGCGGCCTTTGGCAGCGGTGTAATATACCTGGCCGACAGGTTGCTGGAAAAATATACGCCTAAAATAGGCGGCATGGGCAGCTATACTTTCCAGGGCGATAAGATGTTTTATGAGCCATCGGTGCGCAGCTTTGAACCCGGGCATTTGAACATGCCTGGATTACTATTGCTGGATGGCGCGATGAAAGAGAAACTGGAGATGGGACTGGAGAAGATTGAAGCACACAACATAGATCTCACGACCCATTTATTAGACGGTCTGGCCAGTCTGCCGGTGAATCTTATAGGACCAATGGACACAGCTGACCGCTGTTCCATCGTGGTGGTAAAAGACGAAAATGGTTTGGGGCAGTTTCTTACAGATAACCAGATAATCGTGACCCATAGGGGTGGAACACTTCGTATTAGCATGCATTTCTATAACACGAAGGCGGATGTAATGCGGCTAATTTCCTGCTTGCAGGAGCTTTATAACGGTAGTAATACATGATAATTAAGAATTTATAAGCTCGCCAGTCGAGGGAGATACAAATTCAAAATTATTTTCCTTAATTTTGCTTCCCTGCGAGGAAGTCAAAAGGTAACTTTTGGCTTTTTAGTTTGAGAAAGCCCGGCGGCTTCATCACCCCCGGATTTGACATACGGGCATAGTTCAACGGTAGAATAGAGGTCTCCAAAACCTTTGATCGTGGTTCGAATCCGCGTGCCCGTGCCAACTCTATCCTCCTCCTCAAAAGGCGGGTAGAAGAATGACATTTATTAACGCAAAAAAATTAAGCCCCTAAAGGGGTTTGTGGTATTATGGCTAAATTCGGTACATACATACAGGAAGCATATGATGAGCTGGTACATAAAGTGACCTGGCCATCATGGGACGAGCTGCAGCAAACTACCATTATCGTACTGGTAGCGCTCATGATCATCACCCTGGTGATCTTTGGTATGGACTTCGCGTCAGAGCAGGTATTATCGCTTCTGTATAGCATTTTAGGCAAGTAAAGCATTTATTACAATGACGGAAACTACAACTAACCAGGAAGCCGGTACTACCCAGCAGGATACCAAATGGTACGTGCTGCGCGTCATTAGCGGTAAGGAGAAGAAAGTAAAGGAATACCTGGATAAAGAGGTAAAGATCAGCGGCTGGAGCAATGCTATATTCCAGGTGTTGTGTCCCGTTGAGAAAGTGTTCAAAGTACAGGCCGGCAAGAAAGTACTGCGCGAAAAGATCCTTTTTCCCGGTTACCTGATGCTGGAAGCTGCTGATGGCAAGCTGACCGATGATATGATCCAAACGATCAAAAACATCACGGGTGTTATTCACTTCCTGGGTAAAGATCACCCAACATCGCTGCGCAAGTCGGAGGTGAACAAGATGTTCGGTAAGATGGATGAAGTTAGCGAGCAAGGTATTGGTTATGCTGAGCCTTACATCGTTGGCGAAACAGTGAAGATCATCGACGGACCATTCAACGACTTCAACGGAACAGTAGAAGAGGTGAATGAAGAGAAGAAGAAACTTAAAGTGGTAGTGAAGATCTTCGGCCGTGCTACGCCTGTTGAACTGAACTATATGCAGGTTGAAAAGATAGCCTAGTAGCAACTGAATATATTGAAAACGCCCGGATAGCTCCGGGCGTTTTTTTTTATTGTTTGCGGATGTTGATACCCCTCTTCTTTTGCCTGATCTCGAAATAGAGCATCTTATCCTGGTTGTTAACCAGGTCGGCGCGTTGGGCCAGCTGCGTAGGACGGAAATTGTCGTCAAAGGCAGCCTCATTTAGTTTTATCAGGTAATCACCGTCAGGCAAGCTAAAGTGAAACTCACCATTTTCATCAGTTATCGTAGAATAAGTTTGTGAAGAATCCTGGCCGGTTGTAGCTGTAACCCTGATGTTTGCGAGACTATAAGTAAGCGCAGAGTTTGCATCCAATGTCAGCGTCAGTTTACCCTGTATTGTCTTGCCGGCTTTGTATGGAATATAGATTGTCTTATTACCGTTGACATCAAACTGCTGCAGGGTGCCACCAACAGGTATCCAGCCTTTTAGTTTGCTGCTGTAACCAAAGTCCAGCTTATACACTCCGGTGCTTACATTTTTGAAGATGGCCTGGCCGCTCTCGTTCGTTACAAACAGGTTATTGTTGATAGACAACATCTGGCCCGGAATTGATTCTTCCCCCGCGTCTTGTTTACCATTGCTGTTGTTGTCTTTGAACAATACAACCTTTACATCGTAGTATTTGCGCATAGCCACGAACGGTGCATGCAGCCTGAAACGTACCGAGACATTTACAAAAGGCTGGCTATTGCGTTGCTGAACCGGGATGATGCCGGACAGGCTGAAGTCTATACCGCGCATGTAATTTGAATACTGGAAGCTGGTAAGAACGTTCGAAACCTCGTTATAGTTAGGAACTGTTTTAGCGTAGTTGAATTGTGCACGCACGCTCAATGCACGGTCGAAGAAGTTAGCATCAACATGCGGGCTCAATATTACGCGCCTATAGTCTTCGGGTTTCTTCAGGTAAAGGATATACTCGTGGTAATAATAGGGACCCGCGTCGTAGCGCAGCGTGAGTCCCGCATTTTTGTACTGCGCGCTGGCCTGGTTGCTATTGATCAGAACGCCTTTTTCATTGCTGCCAGCCAGGCTGCCCTTACCCACATACGTATTAGTGCTCAGGAATAATCCTTCCAGAGGAGATGCAGACGCATTCAGGTTCAGGTAAGTAAACTGGAAAACCGGGTTATTAGGCTCGTCCGTTGGCTGTTCCTGCTCCTGGCGACCTGCCGATAGAACGACGTTACCTTTTTTCAAGTTATGACCAATACGGCCGCCATAGTTCTTCGTCTTCAGGTTGAAAACATCTGAATACAGGCTGTCGTCCAGGAAATAGCTTTGTTTTCTGAAGGTGTATTCATAATAGCCGCCCAGAAAGGAGGCATTGTAAAACGCCCTTGCATCATGTATCTGGGTCCGCTGGCCTTTATAGATGCCTGGGAATGCGTTGCTGTAGTTTGATACGTTAGATACCACCCCAAAACTTTTGTTGCTCCACTGAAGATCGTAGCCAAAGTGGCTGCCCAAAAGCCTTGCAGTTGTGGTGCCTTGCAGTTTTCCTTTCGTTTCATCAAGACCAAGGCCACCGGTAGCGATAAGTTTACCGTTATCGCCAAAGCGAATATCCACGCCTTGTTTCGCCAGGTAACTGTGTAGTTGCTTTACGTTTTCAAAGTTGGCGGTAACGGTGCTCAAGCCGGTAACATTCCGGGTAAGACCATACGCGAAGTTTCCACCATATAGTTTGCTGTCGCCAATACGGCTTTTCAGCATGCTGAACACTTGTGCTTTGTTGCGCTCATCCCATTTGTAGCCAAATTTTCCACCATAGCCATCCATAAAAAAGTCCGTTACCTCCAGGAGGTTGCCTGCCATGGCCACAATGTGTTCGCCGCGGTATTCGCCACGGATCACCTGGTTGTTTATGACTTGCCCTGGTGCGTAAGTATTACTGCGGAAATCAACAGACACACGGTCGTTGTTGGTAATATCCACATAGCCGCTGGCGCCGCCATAATACTGTAGTTTACCATCGCCCGAATACATGCCGCCTGCTTCTATACGCAAAGGCATGTCGAGATAGGCAGTGGAGTTCTCCCGGAGTATGTAACCGATCTTCGAAAGGTTTTGCGTGAGGTTTACAGTTTCGCCTGCCTGGTTGCTTACCAGTATTTTGATCTCCTCTTTGCGGAGCATGGAGAACTGGCTTTCGGTAAGTTTTATGTTGAGGGTGTAGGTTGTATCGTCGGCAGCCGCTATGGGGAAAGATATCTTGTCTTGTAATTGTACCAGGTCGTTGCTGTAGGCTATGGTAAATACATCGGGCGTATTACCAAGATTCTTTACAAACACCGGGAATGACAGATTTTTCTGGTATGCGGGCAGCACCAGGTTTGAGTTGAGCAGGTTCGCCCGGAACTTACTGAACTCCTTCAGCCGGACGCGGAAAGTATCTACATCCGGAACCGCGCTATTGTTGACGTGGTATTGGAGCTTTACTGTTTGCCATCCGGCAGTTTGTGTATTCTGCGCCGAAAGGCGAACGGGAACTATGGTGTTCTCGTTGCCGTTCAGGCTCAGTGTGATTACTTTCTGTGTGCTGCTCCAGCCTTTAGGCGCATCTATGTTTACGGTAATGCTGATTTTTTCGCTGGTGAGGTTGGTAATGGTGATGCTGTTAAAGAGAAATTCCTTGTTGTTGTTAGCCAGCAGTGTATCGTAAAGGACATGCGAAGTGTAAAGCTTACCGCCTGGCTGCGCGGACGAAATGCCACTATATACTACACAGAAAGCAATGAGCAGTAATAAGTGTGAGTAAAAACGATATGTGGTTTGGCGGGTCATATCCGTTTTGTGCCTTTTTCTTGCATGGTAATAGCTGTAGCCGCTTTCGGCTGGCGCTATCTCTCTGTCAAACAGGTTTTAAAAAGTGAAAAAGAAGTCGCAAAGATCGCTGTTTGGGGTGTCTTTTTCGGTGACCTGGGTTACCGTTTGTGCTTTTTCTAAATGAATGAAGAGCCCTTACAGGCCCTTCATTACTATGTACTGGATAAGAGAGAGCTGATTAAAGCTGCGTAGCAGTGTACACTACATCTACCGCGTAGTTGCCTGCAGGGAAGTCGAAACCTGGTTCAGCTTTGTATTTTACTGAGAAAGTCTGGTTGCCACCCTTGCTGCAGTTGCTCAGCATGTCGATGTTTGAAGTAGGTACATCCTGGTAGCCTGAGAAGCTGTTAGCGATAGTACCGCCTGTGTTGTTGGTGCTTACCATTACATTCAGTACATCTGCAACCACCATGGTAGGTGCCGGAGTTGTGCTACCTGTATAAGTAAAGTTTGTAGCGTTAGATTTTACGGCCACTTTGAAGTTCTTATTAGAACGAACTTTCAGTTGTTGTTCTGCAGACTCAACACCATCAGCATAGTTAGCAATGGTAGTGAAAGCCATTGTGGTAGGATCGCCTGTTGCAGTACCCGAACCTGTAAAGGTGAGCTCGATAGCATTAGACAGGTTAACATTAACCGTCTGGCTGGCCGAGCTGTTTACCTGGGCTTTTGCGGCAACAAAAGCGAAGATGCTGGCGGCGATGAGAACGATCTTTTTCATAATTATGTTGTTTGCTTTGTTTGTGTTTTGTTGTTGTTTGATGATGCAAAGATGTGACGGCAAACAAACGCAACAAAATATTTGGAGGGGTTTAACCTCAGCTTTGCAACCAGTTAACTGCTGATTTACAGCGGGTTAACGAGCAATTAAGAAATGAAAAAGTTTGTGAAGTGTGCTGAGGGGCTTGCCTGGTAAGGGTTTTGTCGGATTTGTGTTTTGTTAACGAGTGTATCTACAGCGATCGACTTTAAACAATTTCATCTTCGTCGCTTTTTGCGTTGTTTTCATCATCAAGCCTGTTTTCAGGTTGTTTATTTTCCACAGTAACATTAGTAGCATCTGTGTATTTTGATACTATCTCATAGGTGCGCAGGTTGATCTCCTGTTTTACGGAAGTGACGGATACACCGTCTCCTATAGGTTCGGGCAGGTGATAGCTAAGTGTTAACTGCATCACATTCTCGCCGAAGGTGTCGATAACGATCTCGACAGGGTGGGTTACATGCAGCGAGCCCTGTATCATATCTTTCAGGTCCGAAACCATTTGACGCAAGGCAGTATGCGTAATGCCGTACTTTATATTAACCACCACGCGTACGCGCCTTGTATCCCTGTTGCTAAGATTCTCTACGTTCTCATTCACCAGCTTCTTGTTAGGTACTATATATAGAGAGCCATCTGCATTGCGCAGGCTGGTACTGCGAAAGCCTATGCGCTCTACATTGCCCTCCAGGCTGCCCAGCCTGATAGCGTCGCCGCTTTGAAAAGGTTTGTCGGTAAGTATGGTAAAAGCGGCAAACAGGTTCTCAACACTTTCTTTGGCAGCCAGCGCAATAGCCACACCACCAATACCCAGGCCGGTGATGAGTGCAGGAACATTGACATGGAATACAGACCCAAGCAGCCAGAACATTCCCAGCGACCAGAGTATCAGTTTGGCTATCTCTTTCAGTAACGGCAGTAATTGTTCACGCTCTTTATTGTGGTCCTGCACAGCTTTGTCGTGCTGTACATGGTAGATGAAATCTGCGATCCGGGAAAGTATGAGGGTGGTAAATATGATGGCCAGAAGCATGAAGACGTGGTCGACCACATCACCTAGCCTGATGGCCAGCTCACCGGTGGCTCTTTTATACCGGTGCACCAAAAACTTGTCGAGCAAAACGTCGAGCTGGTTGAAGGCTATATAAAACAGGATGGTTTGCAGCAGCGATTCAATGGGCGACTGCACCAGGCTCCTGAATTTCTCACTATGGTTTTTATCTGCAAAGCGATTGGCAAAGCCGGAGATAAGCCGGGTAAGCATGTTGGCCAGGGGCTTCTTGATCAGCAGCGTAACAATGATGATGCCGAGGCACCATGCGATATTATGCAGCGTTTCACCACCCAGCGGTGTTTTCCATTCTTTCCAGCTT
>JAJNBR010000066.1 GCA_021156265.1 Flavipsychrobacter sp. | reverse complement strand
TTATTTGCATTATACTGGTTGACGTGCAGGCTGGCAGGTTCAATGCCCTTACCATAATTATAGTAAGTTATTGTACTGTCTATCTTGCCATTCTTATACGTATAACTTGTCCGGTCCTTCGCCTCCCAGGTTCCGCCTCCGTTCAAATGAGACTGTGTACTAACTATCCTGTTGTTTATTAACTGCTGGTAAATTTTTACATCATCCGACCAAAAGGGAATGGTCTTTGACCAAAACCAGCGGACAGTACTATCATATTTCCACCCGCCTGTCAGTTCATCAAAGCCATTATTGCCGGAATACATAATTACAGAAGAGTCAACATGTTCAAAGATCATCCCGTTGAAAGAACTCCGATTCACTTGCGAAATAAGGCGGCTGTCCGCAGATTGCCCGTGCGCACACAAGCCGCACAACACTGCGGCAGAAAGCGTAAAGATTTTTCTCATAAGGCTATATTGGTTTTAAGCACGGTTAGACCGAAGCTTTTGCCTGGCAGGTTGGCATTCCTGATAAATATTTTTTTTCCTGACACTGCCATGATATGCCAGGAATAAGGTTGTTTCATCATAACAAAAAAAGGTCTGCATATGCAGACCTTGATATCAATAGATTAGCAGGGATCAACGCGAAATAATGATCTTCTTTACCACACTTTCCATTGTTCCCGACAGGGTAACTATATAACTGCCGCTTGCAATATCCGATACATCAATTTGCTTATGATATTGTATACCTGCCTGGTCCGCCAGCTGCTTTACCACGCGGCCATTCATATCCATGATGCGAATAGACACCGGTTGTGCCTGGCTGAAAGATGCTGATATGGTGATCTGCTCGCTGGCCGGCATCGGGAACACACTAAGCCGCGCAGCGTTGGAGGTAACAGCCTTCACGCTATTAGTGTACGCTTCATAATAGTTGCGGGTCAGGTAATCGTTGGCGGTAGCGTAATACCATTGGCCGCTCGTATTATTCCACGTCTGTGTTTCTTCGGTAAGTATGCGGTGAAACTGGTTGTAGGTATACGCTGTTTTACCGTTATATTGGTATGCCCAGCTATTCCAGCCCGAAGACTTTTCTTCAACCATATCACCCGCGGCGTTGTAGGCATACTCGATCTTGTACCCTTTTTCCCAACTACCTACGCCGCTGCCATTCCATTGTTCGTTTTCTATCAGGGTTTGGCGGCCGGCTGCATCGTAAGAGTAAAAGGTACGGAATGTGTTTTCCCAGCTGCCGGGCGTCATCATCTGCTGCAGCACTTCAGTAAGTTTACCGTTGGTATAGGTATATATACTGCGCATATTGTCATCCCACTGGCCGATCATCTGTATCCAGTGCTGCTGCCAGGAGGTATCCATTTGCTTGGCAGTGTTGTAATGATTAAGCATGCGGGAAGTTTTCTGCCATTGCATAGCGCCCGAATTCCAGTTCTCCTGTACATTCTCTGTAACCAGCATATCGCCATTGTAAGTATTGGTAGACCGTGAGCTGGGCTCCAGGGCCGTTCCGTTGTGGAAGGCGTATTCTTCCGTTGCCAAAAGGCCGTTTGTGTAGGTATAGTCCGATCTTTGCTCGTCTTCCCAAACGCCGCCTGTCAGCTGCCTGAACAGCGTACTCATAATGCGGTTGTTGCTGAGCATCTGATAAACACGCCCGTCATCATCCCACGAGGTAGTGGCCGGGATGAACGTCCAGACTTTACCGCTGTCGAATTTCCAGTCGTCAAGAGCATAGTCGTAGCCATTGTTGCCTGTGTAGGTAACAGTGATAGAGTCTTCGGGCTCAAAAGCGCTGCCGCCATAGGTAAAGTTAACGCTGGCTATCAGCCTGCTGTCGGCCCCTGTAGTTTTGGCCGGGCTCGATGTGGTTCCGCCACGTTTGGGCATTAAAGAGTTTGCGGGTTTCTGTGCCTGCTGGGCGTGTGTGCCAATAACGCAGGCAACGGCCGCGGAGAGGGTAAGGAGTCTTTTCATAAGTCGGTTTTGTGATTAAAGATTAATTGATGGTTTATAAAACGGGGGTTTAATGATTTAAGTATCTGGACTCGTATCATACAACAATTGCCATGCCGATTATGGTCGTCACATAATTTTTCGCCTGCTGACGCGTTATAGAATTATCACTTCGAGTTAAAAAGGCAATTTAATACGGACAGATAGTCAATTGGACAAACTGGTAGCGGGCATTCTTGCCCGCTTTTTTTATGCCCGCAAATTGCGTACATCTACGTAGCCTTTTCAGGTGAAACCACTTCGTTTCTCACCCCGCTCCAACGCCATCTTTGCCCAGACAACATTGTTATTTCTCAGCAACTAAAAAAACAAGTTTATGAAAAACAACCTAACAACAATGGCGAAGAGCATCTTTATTGCTGCAGCCATCCTCCTTTCAGCAGCCAGCTTCCAATCGTGCTCTAAAAAAGACGCATGTAATGACAGCTGCATCAACGGCTATTGCGCCGAAGGCGATTGCGTATGCCAGACAGGCTACACAGGCAAATGGTGCGCTACCTATGCGGGTACAAGCTCGGGCGGTACATCTTCAGGCACTTCTTCAGGGACATCCTCCGGCACTTCTTCGGGTACCTCCTCTGGTACCTCTTCAGGTACTTCCTCAGGTACCTCTTCAGGTACTTCCTCAGGCACTTCCTCAGGTACCTCTTCAGGCACATCTTCGGGCAACCCAACCACCTACACCGCTACGTTCTGGTCCAACTTCTCGGGCTCGCCAATAAGTGTATATATCGGCGGTTCCTACGCCGGCCAGATCACACAGTATTACAGCACCTCACCATCTTGCGGAGCCACCGGTTGCGTTACCAAGACCTATTCAGGCCCTACTACACTGTCTTACACAGCCGAGGACGATGACCATAACTGGAGTGGCACCCTGAGTGTTACCGCCGGCTGCAACAAAATGTGCCTGACACTATAATTCTCTCAGAACTGTTCTAAAAAAATCCCGCTATGTACACCGAACGATCCATTCTTACAGCCAAAAGAAACATTCGCTGGCTAAGCTTCATACTCGCAGACATCTCGCTGATCTGGTTGGCTTATTGCGTGTATGCATTCAACGCCTGGTACAGCAGCTTCCTGCAAACCAATACGCTGTTTGCCCTATATTTCGTAGCCGTATTCTATTCGGTGGTATGTATCATCAACAACGTGAAGAACAGGAATAATGATGATGCCGATTCGCCCGGCAATATCTTCTTCTCTGTTTTGCGGCAGCTCGCTACCGCTACCTTGGGCAAGCATAACGCGGTCTTCGCCTCTGCACTGCAGAAGAAATATTTCCTGTTCATGCTCGTAAAGCTGTTCTTCATCCCGGTGATGGTACAATTCGCCATCGGCAACGGTATGGATATGGCGCATGAAATAAAGCGTGTGCTGAAGACGGGTATGGACAGTACGTTCATGCTCTGGTTCAACAACTCGTTTTTCCCGGTGGCCATCACAGCTTTCTTTCTGATCGACACAGCCATTTTTACGTTCGGCTACCTGTTCGAGTCATCGAAGCTCAGCAACCGGATCCGTTCGGTGGATGCTACATGGAGCGGATGGATCGTGGCTTTGATCTGCTACCCTCCTTTTAACGATGTGCTTGGCAATATCGCCCCGAGCTACAGCAATATATACGCCTACTTCGACACTTCTATAACGGGTACTTTTTTCATCCGTCTCGCGGTAGTGCTGCTCATCTTCGTATATACAGCGGCCAGTGTATCGCTGGGCGCACGGGCATCCAACCTTACCAACCGCGGCATTGTAACCAGGGGCGCCTACAGGTTTGTGCGGCACCCGGCGTATGTAACCAAAGTGGCGGCGTGGTGGATAACCATCATCCCCGTCGTGGGTCAAAACCCCGGCGCTATTGCAGGCATGCTGGTATGGACGCTCGTGTATTTCCTGCGCGCAGTTACCGAAGAGCGGCATTTAATGCACGACGAAGACTATGTTGCTTATTGTGAGAAGGTGAAATGGCGATTTATACCGGGAGTTTTTTAGAGCGGTTGGTTTTCATATAGGTCCGGCCCCGCAATCGCGGGGCCGGAATATTTCTATGCTGCTGCTTTTTCGCTTGCCTCATTTATATCGTCACCATCTGCATCAGGCGCCTCCTGTGCTTTAGATAAGGTCTTATCGTATTGCAAGCGCACAAACATGGCAAAATGGTCAGAACCGCTGTAAGGCATCCGCTTCATCTCTATCAGTCCGAAAGTATCGCTGCAAAAAATGTAGTCGAGCGGAAACCGCATGATGCGGCTTTTGGCGGAGAAGGTGCTGTAAAATCCACGGCCCCTTCTCGGATCCAGCAACCGGCTGGTTTTCCGGAATAGCTCGGTAGTGTGGCTCCACGCTACATCATTCAGATCTCCGGCCACTATCACAGGTATTTTGCTTTTGGCAGCTTTAAAAGCCACCTTCATCAGCTCTTTATCTTTCGCGGTAGTGGTTAGTGATTCGTTGGGCGCCGGCGGCTCGGGGTGCAAACCAAATGCACGTACTTTTTGTCCCGACGGCAGCACCACCACAGCATCTACAGAAGGTATGTCATCTTTGGCCAAAAATTTCACCGACTCGTCCTCCAGCTGCAGTTTGCTGTAGAAAAGCACCCCGTAAGTGTTATCCTGCGGCTGCTCCAGGTGATATGGGTATTTGTTGCGAAACATTTTCATTTCCTTCGCCCAAAGTTTGTCTGTCTCAACCAGGAAAATAATATCGGGGTCACATTCCAGTATCTGCCGGCGCATGGTCTCGTAGTCGCGGTTATCCTGGTATACATTGGCACAAAACAGGCTGATCATGCTGTCGTTGTCGCCTTGTTTCACCCGTACCATTTCGTGCGGGTACAGCTTTGTGTACGGGATCACTTTATAAAACAGGTAAACGATACTTACACCTAGTAACCCGATGACAATCCAGTGCCCTGTATGCAGGTTGGGCCAAACCAGTGCCCACAGCAGCAATACCATCGTATTCATGATCAGCTTCTGAAAGCGCGGATACTCCAGCGCCCGGAAGGTCCAGTAATTGGTGCGAACGAACGGGATGAAGGTCAGCAATACCATCACTGCGCTCAGCACCGATAACACACCAGCTATAATTGATTGATATTCATCTAACATTTTCACTTCACTCTTTTAATACTTCCCATCTACATGTTGAGGTATAAAAAGGCGTGCCCCTGCCAATTTAGTAACGATAAATAACGACGGGCTTTAGTTAAAAAAAGTTAATCACGTACGGCGCAAAAAAAAGCAGCCCAAAAGGCTGCAGTTATACCTAAATATTATATCAACACTGCTAAGCTGACTCTGAACTTGGATCGCCAACATGGCGCGGGATAATGTTGTCCGTTACCATTTTCCTGGCTATGACGCATGCCTCACCGGCATCATCGGCCTGTATCAGTGCATAAATGGGTGCACCATGGCCGTTGTGCTCCAGGTGCGTAGGCCCGCCTCCCGGCACGCCACTCGTGGTCTCCACACACACCAGTACTTCCTGTCTTGCAAAAATCACTTTGTACGTTTTCATTTCATCTCCGGTCAGTTGGTCCTTCGCTCAAAAAGAGAAAAAACCATACCTACACATGGGCTTTACTGCTCTTTTTACAATTGTCTAACACATGGGCTGCTTAAGGCTGAAATTAAATCCGTAATACTGCTGAGCTGGCAATTTTGAGGCAGCCCTTATGAATAGTAAATTGTGTTATAACAGTTTGCACCGATGTTGGTACTATTTTTTTGCCAACAATCGTAAGTGGTCCTCCACTAATCGTGGTACGACCATGCGCAAGGACGCTGCGTTCGCAGCGTCCTTTACTTTTGCATTATCCAATATTATTGCTTTACGAACTTGCCGTTGGCCACTACATCGCCCTTGATATCCATTATATTGTACAGGTACATTCCCGGTGCGGCATTGGGCATGTGCACCTGGAACAGGTAGGTACCACCTTCCGACACACCAGTGGTATTATTGTATATTATCTTACCGATCACATCCCTGATCTGTACCGTCAGCTTCATGTCCTCGGGCTGGTGCACCTCAATATTCAGCACATCTATTACCGGGTTGGGGTACACATTGACCATTTCTTCCGCCAGGAACTGATCGGTAAACACCATACTGGAATGCTCGGCGGCATTAAGTGACTGCGCACCCGCCGCCAGTGAACTGAGTACGAACATAAAAACATGTATGCATCTTTTCATTTGGTCCTCCCTTTTTACATTAAGAGAGAATAAAAACTCATGCCTTTACATGGTTTACTTGCAAGGAAGCCACGGTTTAACAAATTTTTGCAGTAAAAAGAAGTAGCGGCCACCAGGGCCGCCACGCAACAATTCATATCACCCATCAAAAAGAAAGTAACGTTCCCACTATCGCCATCACCACTGCTATAATAAGCGCGGGCATAAAACCCTGCACCTCAAAACCCTTGAAAAATTTATCGGCCAGTTTGATCATTACCGCCGTTACAAACAGTCGCACCAGGAAAGACAACAATCCCAGCGTGAGTATATTAAGCGGCAGCCGCAACAGGAAACCAACTGTCGCATTCAACAGCCCTACTACCAGGGCTACACCCACTGCTGTACCAAAACTGCGTACCGTAACACGGGGCATTATCTTCTCCAGCACCAGTAATACGACGGCATTGATCAGTAATTGAACAAGAAAGCTCATCTCAAATTTGTTTTGCGGTTTTCTTAACAGAACTGTGCCACGCGAAGTTTCAATCATTAATGCTTTAACCTGAAATTTCTATATAACTAGTGGGTTACCTGTCGCGGCTAAAGGGAATAAACAGAAAAAATCAATTATTATGAAGATGAGATCATTATTGCTGCTGGGCGCTTTCGGACTATTTGCAGCATCGTGCGGAGAAAGCACCGACACAGAAACTACTTATTCGGATACAGCTGCGGCAACTACCACTGCACCTGATCTTGTTACCGATACTACAGTTGGCACAATGGGAGCCGGCAGCGCTACAGGTGGTATGGCCGATACTACTGACACGACTAGTCCTGCACGCTAAAACAAAAACGTTTTATGAAACATGTTTTTGTATTGCTGGCGAGCCTGGGTTTGTTTGCGGTGTCGTGCGGAGATAGAAATTCAGCAACGCATGAAGCTTTCGACGACTCTACGGCCCGGACTACTGCCTCGCCGGCAGACAACGCGGGAGGCGCAGGGCAAAGCGGGCCAATGGTGATGGATACACTTGACCGGGCAGCAGATACACCGGCTACTCCCGGTACAGGACAATAGAATTAATGACTTTGTTTTGCTGTTATGGCCAAAGCCGGCCTTGGGCCGGCTTTGGCCTTTTTGGGGATATTGAACGAAATGTCAGCCATTAATGCTTGATTATTAATTTATTTTATGGTCCGCGGGTTACCTATTGCTGAAACGGCACTATGGACGCAGGTACTACTACAGGTGGCACTACCGACACTACTGTTGTTGATACTGCCCATGTAGCTCACTAAGAGGAACTGGATAGAGAATCAAACGACTTTGTTTTTCTGTTATTTTTCAAAGGCCGGCTTCATGCCGGCCTTTGTCATATAAAAAAGATTTGGCCGTTTCAATAGTCAATCGTAATATTGCGATACAATGGGCGCGACAAAAACGGATCTGTTCACAAAAAAGCAAAATGAGATAGCAGCGATGGCTAAGGCCATTGCGCATCCTGCACGTATTGCCATTTTGCAGGAGCTGCTGAAAGCGAACAGCTGCATTTGCGGCGACCTGGTAGAGGAACTGGGGCTGGCACAGGCTACCATATCTCAGCACCTGAAAGAACTGAAGAATGTAGGGCTGATACAAGGTACTGTGGAAGGCACCAGCATATGTTACTGCATCAACCCGAAAGTATGGCTGCAATACAAGCAACTATTTACCGAACTCTTTACCGATATACCTGTCAATAAAAACTGCTGCTAAAAAAATTTACTTATATCAATCGCAATATTGCAATTAAATACAACACCAATACAATGAATAACGAACAAGAACTTAAAGACCTGGTAAGACAGAAGTACAGCGAGATCGCGCTGCAGGACAAGGACACCAATGCGGCATCATGCTGCGGTTCGGGCTGTTGCAGCACCGAGGTATACAACATCATGAGTGACGACTACACCAAGCTGGAAGGCTATAACCCCGATGCTGACCTCGGCCTGGGTTGCGGCCTGCCTACCGAGTTTGCGCAAATAAAACCGGGCGACACCGTGATAGACCTGGGCAGCGGCGCCGGCAACGATTGCTTCGTAGTACATTCGCAAACAGGTGAAACCGGTAAAATCATCGGTATTGACTTTACGGAAGCAATGATCGATAAAGCAAGGACTAACGCAGAGAAACTTGGCTTTAATAATGTAGAATTCCGCCTTGGCGATATAGAGCGCATGCCTGTATCAGCCAATACGGCCGATGTGGTAGTAAGCAATTGTGTATTGAACCTGGTGCCCAACAAGGCCAATGTATTCAAAGAGATATTCCGGGTGTTGAAATCGCGCGGGCACTTTAGCATATCCGACATAGTGCTGGTGGGTGAACTGCCTGCCAACCTGCAGCAGGCAGCAGAAATGTATGCAGGCTGCGTGAGCGGCGCCATTCAAAAAGAACAATACATCGACCTTATTAAACAGGCGGGCTTTGAATCAATCACCCTGCAAAAAGAAAAACAGATCATCATTCCTGACGATATTCTGAGCAACTACCTGGGTGCCGACGAAATAGCCGCGTTCAAACAAAGCGATACCGGTATATTCAGCATCACCGTATTTGCCCGCAAACCAGATTGTTGTACTCCTGGCTCCGGCTGTTGTTAATAGACTATAATGAAACAAAACATGGCACTCTACCTCGGTCGTCATAAACGTTTTGGCATCATCCTGCTAGGCATCATCGGCCGCAACCTCGCATTGGGTTTTGATCTGAGGTTTACGATCATCAACCTTTTGTGGATCCTTATCAGCGTGGTAAAAATAGACTAATGAAGAACGTACTTGTATTATGCACGGGCAACAGCTGTCGAAGCCAGATAGCTGAAGGTTATTTGCGCCATTTTGCAAAAGACAAAGCAACAATTTACAGCGCGGGGATAGAAACGCACGGCGTCAATCCCCGCGCCATTGCTACCATGAAAGAAGATGGTATTGATATTTCGGGGCATACCTCAAACCATATTGATGAATACCGTAACATCCCATTCGATTTTGTGATAACGGTGTGCGACAATGCTAAAGAGCGTTGCCCGTTCTTTCCAAGCGCAGCAAAAAAATTTCATTATAACTTCCCTGACCCGGCAAAGGCTACAGGCACGGAAGAAGATATCCTGCAGCAGTTCAGGGAAGTAAGGGAAATGATAAAAACTATTGCAACATTTTTGTAAAAACCGAATTGAAATAAACAATGGAAAACAAAGCTCACTGGGAAAACGTCTATGCCTCGAAGCAACCCAACGAGGTAAGCTGGACGCAGGAAGTTCCGGAAACATCGTTGACATTCATTCATAGCTTTCCTCTTGCCAAAGATGCACGCATCATTGATATCGGCGGCGGCGACAGCAAGCTGGTAGATTTTCTACTGGCAGAAGGGTATCAAAACATTACCGTGCTCGACATTTCTGAAAATGCTATTGCACGTGCAAAGAAACGGCTCGGTGAAAAGTCCAACCTGGTTAAGTGGATCGTTTCAGACATTACTGAATTCACACCCGCTGAAACATATGACGTGTGGCATGACCGCGCTACTTTTCATTTCCTGACTACGCCGGAACAGATAACCAAATATTTAGCGACGGCAAGAAAGGCAGTCAGAGGTTACGTGACCATCGGTACATTCTCAGAGA
This sequence comes from Flavipsychrobacter sp., assembly GCA_021156265.1. Taxonomy (GTDB): domain Bacteria; phylum Bacteroidota; class Bacteroidia; order Chitinophagales; family Chitinophagaceae; genus Polluticoccus. The sequence continues at coordinate 9,166 of JAJNBR010000066.1, read as the reverse complement.
ATGGACCGAAAAAATGCAGTGGACTCGACATTAAGCAATACAGCGAAACACAATTGCAGGAAGAGCTGTCGAACGGATTTCAGAAGATAAAGTGCATCAAGGAGGATCACGTCACCCCGTTCAACACCACGCAAAACTTCCTGTTCTGCAGCTTTAAAAGACAAGAAAAAAACGCAGCTTAGCCCTCGTGATGATCCCAGACATCCGCGTACTCTTCGGGATGACGCTGGAACAGGCCATGTACAAAGGGGCAAAGTGGCACCACCTTAAGATTGTTGGCGCGTACGTAAATGAGCATTTCTTCTACCAGTTTTTTACCTACGCCTTGTCCTTTCAATTTGGGCGATGCTTCGGTATGAAAGATCACCATTTTGTCTCCGGTAATGCGGAAGGTCATTTCAGCAAGCTTTTCACTGTCTTCCTCGATTATAAAAGCGCCGTTGCCTGTTGCAGGGTCTAATTGCAGTTGAATGTCGTTCATCAGATTCTATTGGTTGGTCGTACGATGAGCGCAAAAATAGCAGATTCATCAGTAAAATGCACCTTCTGCAACAGAGTGTTCCAATGCGCACGATACCAGTCAGATACACACGCTACCGCGTACTATTATAACCTCATCTTAATACCACCGTTCACAACAATACCATCCAGCGGCGCCCATACTTCAGTAAACTGTGGCGTGTTATACGGCGCTGAACGCAGCGTACCATATTTCGTTTGCCTTACGTTGGTAAAGTTCTCAACGTTGATCATTAGGGTAACCTTTCGCCAGGTATATTCTACCAGCCCACCATACGTCCAGTAAGACGGTGTGTTGCTGCCATTGCTCAGCAGCTGGCTGCTTTTATATTCATAATCGGCGCCTATACGCCATTTACCCGGCAAACTATATAGCAGGTCGCCTTTCAGGCTGTGGCGCGGCGTCAGGGTCATGTCTGAATTGATACCGGAGAAATGATTAGTGGCATGTGTATACGTATAACCTGCAAAGAACATAAAGTCGTAAAAGCCGAACTTGAAGAATGTTTCCGAGCCATAGCTGCGCGTCCATCCGCTGGCATTCTGAAAAAAGAATACGTTGCTGTTTATCGGATCGGCCACCAGCACCAGTGGATTTGTCAGCTCGGTCATGAAAAACATCTGGTTGATGTTTAACGAATAATGTTTTCCAATAGCAGTCTTGTAACCGATATCCGCGCTACCGCCTGCCGATGTTTCTTGCTGCACCGGCCAGTAGCGAATGTTCTGCACGCCGATATAACCGCGCATCTCTGCCTCCTGGTTGAAGATCGTGGGATAGCGGTAGCCCATGCCTCCTCCTATGCGCGAGGTCAGCTTATTCGTCCACTTGAATAGCACATACGCACGCGGCAGCAGCATCAACTTGTCATCTAATAAATGTATATAGTCTGCACGCAATCCTGTTTCAGCAGATATCCAGTTGTTGATATCGAAGGTATAGTTGCCGAATGCGCTTGCTATTTCATATCCCTCATCGCGTTTGTTCGGCCCTGTGGTATCCTCGTTAAAATCCTCACTGTAAAAATTAAGTCCCGTTACCAGCACGTTCTTTTTGTGACGGTAACTCAGCGATGCTTCTGAAAATGATGATAGCTGCCTGCCGCGAAAAGCATAAATGCCCGATGCAGGGAAAGGTGTTATATCCAGCTCGCGGCGAAAGAGGTTAAAACTATTTCTTGCTGTGAACGTCAGCACGGCGTTTAGCTGATGGTCAAAGCGCATTTGTGTGGTCAGGCGATGCACATCATTTGTTTCTTTGTAAAAATGGTTGCTGTCCGGCGCGGCATCGTCATTGTCCAAAAGCCGCAGGTCGCCGCCTTCACGCTTTTCATTGGTGTACGTACCGCCTACAGTAAGTTTGGTTTTATCGGTAAAATAGAAGAACAGCTTCGGATTGAAATTATACTTAACCAGCGCCGGCATGTCGGTATAGCCATCATCATCTGCATCAAACGCGCGGTGACTGTTGCGCTGCGCCAGCAAGGTAAAACCGGTCTTATTTTTTTTGCGACTGAAAAAAGTATTCACATCCATTGCGCCGATGTGTGAGGCATTGAGATGAATAAGCGTCTCGTTCGGTTCCGGTTCTTTGGAGATAAGGTTAATGAGACCTGCTATTGCACCTGCCCCATACAGCGTAGAAGCAGAACCCTTGATGTACTCCACCTGCCGCAGGTCCAGCGGTGGTATCTGCATAATGCTCAGGCTGCCCGAAAAACCGCCATACAGCGGAAAGCCATCTTTCAGTATCTGCGTGTACCTGCCATCAAGGCCCTGTATACGCACGTTGGCAGTGTTGGAAGTGGCCGATGTCTGTTGCACCTGTATGCCAGTGCTATGCGTCAGCAGGTGCGCCACCTTACTTGGGTCCATAGTTGCAGCTTCGTCTATTTCTTCTGTCAGCACTTCTACGCGCGTAGGCGTATTGGCTATGCTGCGGTTACTGCGGGTACCTTCTATTATTATTTCATGCAACTCAGATTGCGACGGCTGCATGCTAATGGTCAGTTGAGTTTCCAATGGCAGCGTTATTTCCTGCTCCAGCGTGTCAAAGCCAAGAAAGGTAAATATTATGGTGTGCGCGCCATCACTGAGTCCGTCGATAACTATATTGCCTTCTTCATCCGATATGGAACCATTGGCTGTTCCTTTTGCCACTCCGGTAACACCAGGCAGCGGCTGTTGGGTAGCCCGATCGATAACCCGGGCTTGAAACCCGGTTTGTGCAAATGCATAGCCGGAAACAATAAAACACAGGAGGAAGGCAGTCAACTTCATACCCGCAATATAAGCAACCACTTAGGAAAACAACTGACCCCGGTTAGCTTCTCCCGCGATTGTTACAACACGTGGTAAAACTTACACATTCGTTTCATATGCGAGATGTGCTGATACCAGAAACCAGCTCATAGCGGCATCCCCATTTATGCATATAGCCGATCTGCTTTGAAAAACAGGTCTGTTTCAATACGCGGATCGAACAGCCTGAGAATCAGACTTGTGCGGCATGATTTTTATCCTGTTTTTGGCAGCGGTTGTCAAAAACCGCTACTTTCATTTTTTTAATTACCTAATAAGTTGGACACACTGGACAACACACCCGCATCGGCCCAGGCCGATGCCACCACCCGCCGCCTGTACGAAAGGCTGGAAACCCTGATGGCGGGACAGGGAGAGGTATTGGAAATGATATCCACGGGCGCACCGCTGGGCATTATACTCAACCGTATTGTTGCCTGGGTGCAGGTACAAAGCACCGACGGCGCACTGGCCAGCGTTCTGCTGATGGACGATGAAGGACAACACTTGCTGCATGGCGCCGCCCCCGACCTGCCAGCCGAATACAACACCGCCATACACGGCATCAAAATAGGCCCGGATGTCGGCTCGTGCGGAACGGCCGCTTACCGCAAGCTCACAACAATCGTTGAAGACATAGCCACCGACCCGCTATGGAAAGACTATAAAGACCTGGCACTGGCGCACGGCCTGCATGCCTGCTGGTCCTCACCCCTTGTAGGTAGAACCGGGAAAGTGCTGGGCACCTTCGCTATATATTATAGAACACCCAAAAGTCCTGTAGCAGACGACCTGCATATACTAAAGCTGGTGACGCGCACCGCGGTGCTGGCCATAGAGCACCAGCAGGCCGAAGAGGAACGCGAGCAGGCACGTAAAGCCGAACAGGTAGCGTTAGAGGGCGTGAAAGAAGAGCGCCGCAGGCTGTACCAGCTGTTCATGAATGCGCCGGCCATGATCGCCGTACTGCGCGGCCCCGACCACGTATTTGAGCTGGCCAACCCGTACTACATGAAGGCAGTGGGTGCGGACCGGAAAATAATTGGGAAACCGATCATGGAAGCGTTGCCCGAATTGGCTAGCCAGGGCATCTTCGAACTCCTCAGCTCAGTATACTGCACCGGTACCGCACATCACGGTAATGAGCTGCAAATAAGCCTAGACCGGAATGATGACGGCAAGCTCGAGGACTGCTATTTCGATTTTGTATACGAGCCCCTGGTAAACGACAACGGAGAAGTGGAAGGGATCTTCGTACATGCAGTCGATGTTACCGAAGTGGTGCTGGCGCGTAAGCGTGCGGAAGAAAGCGAAAAACAGTTCAGGAGCTTCATATACGCCTCGCCATCGCCTATCGGCGTGTACGTAGGTCGTGAGATGCGCATACAAACCGTGAACGATGCCATATTGGAAGCCTGGGACAGAACACGTGAAGAAGTTCTCGGCAAAACTTATTACGAAGTGCTGCACGAATTGGCCGACCAGCCTTTTTTTAAGATACTGGACGACGTGTACACCAGCGGCATTCCCTACCACGCCACCGAAGACCGTGTGGACCTGATACGCAACGGCAAACGAACTACTACTTACTACAACTTCACCTTCTCGCCGCTGCGCGACGAGAACGGCAATGTATACGGCGTGATGAACACGGCTACGGAGGTAACCGACCTGGTGCGCGCACGCCAGCAGCTGGCCGAGGCGGAAGAAAGCCTGCGCGGCGCCCTGGAGGTTGCAGGCATGGTTACCTGGCGGCTCGATCTAAAAAACGGCACTATGGTTTTTTCAGCCCGCCTGAAAGATTGGTTCGGCCTTAGTGGCAACAGCGCGCCAATCAGCTCGCTGATAAATCTGATACACCCCGACGACAGGACACGTGTATCTGCAGCCATAGAACTTGCTAAGAATGGCGATGGCCACTACGAATCGCAATACCGCGTAGTAAGAAATGGCAAAATAAAAATGCTGCATTCCAAAGGCAGAGTGTATAAGGACGAGGCCGGCGAGCCGCAATACATGACCGGCACCACCCGCGATGTGACCATAGAAAAACTGATGCAGGAAGAACTGGAGGCACTTGTAGAAAACCGTACGCTGGAACTGAAGAAAGCCAATACCGACCTGCAAACCGTGAACGATAACCTGCAACAGTTTGTATATGTAGCCAGCCACGACCTGCAGGAGCCATTGCGCAAGATCAACATCTTCACCGATATCATACTGAAAAAACACAAGGCTAACCTGGCCGTTGAGGGACAGGGGTATTTCACCAAAATATCCGACGCGGCACAACGCATGTCAGGCCTGCTCAACGACCTGCTCGAGTTCTCTCGTGTGGGCGCACGTAAAGAAATATTCTTCCCTACCGATCTGAACCGGACCATCAGCAAAATAGTAGTAGACTACGAGGTGCTCATCAAGCACAAGAATGCTTCGATAATAACCGACCATATCGGCATGGTAGATGCGGTGCCTATACAAATGAACCAGCTCTTCTTCAACCTGGTGGGCAATGCACTGAAGTATTCGAATGCCGCCACATCGCCATTGATCCATATCAGCTCGCGCATGCTGCCCAAACACGAAATACTAAAGTACGACCGGCTGAACCCTAAAGTTGATCACTGCGAGATCGTAGTAACGGATAACGGCATCGGTTTCGAGCAGGAATATGCGGAGCAGATCTTCGTCATCTTTCAGCGGCTGCACCGCCGCGAGCAGTTTGAAGGCACGGGCATTGGCCTCGCCTTGTGCAAAAAAATAGTAGACTTCCACAACGGTATCATCTTCGCCAAAGGCAACCCCGGAAGCGGCGCCAGCTTCCACATCATACTGCCGGTGAAGCACGTGGATTAGCCGCCGCTTCGTAACTTTAACTATGACCAACGCCATTTTCCAGGACCGGGCTCTTATCGCAGAAATAGCTAAACATGCACGTACACGTACGATTGCCAAAGACACCGTGCTAATAAGCCCGGGCGATGAGGTCGTATTTTTACCGATCGTGCAAAAGGGCGTCTTACGCATCATAAGGCAGGATGACGAGGGAAAAGAAATATTCCTGTATCATCTCTATCCCGGACAAACATGTGCTATGGCCATCAACTGCTGCCAGTCGCGCAAAGCGAGTATGGTTAAAGCCATTGCCGAAGACGATACGGAACTACTGATGGTGCCGTCGAACATGATAGAAGAATGGCTCCGTTTTCCCGAGTGGAAAACTTATATCAACAGCACCTACGCCACGCGCTTTGCCGAATTGCTGAATGTGGTAGACCTGATAGCCTTTAGCAATATGGACAAACAATTGCTGCACTACCTGCAGCAACGCACCAAAGCCAACAACACCACCACACTCCATATCACACACCAGCAAATTGCAGATGAGCTGCACACGCACCGCGAGGCCGTTAGCCGCCTGCTGCGAACCATGGAACAAAAGGGCATGGTAAAACTCGGTCGCAACTCGATCGAACTGCTTGCAACCAACCCCGTTTCTTAACAGCTTGCCAAATCCTTAAAATCCTTCCCGTTATCCAACAATTGTTCCCAAACGGGTGCCAACCAGTGTGCAATTTTGTGTCAATTGCTATTATCGATCCGCTAAGGACACCCCAAACACGATAAAAAACCATGAAAGAACTACTAATCAAATACCGGCTGGAAATAGCGGGGGTTATAGCAGGAGCAATTGCCGGGTACGCTTACTGGCATTATGTAGGCTGTGCTTCCGGCAGCTGTTCCATTACCTCGCGGCCACTGAACAGCACCCTGTATGGAGCGATGATGGGTAGCCTGCTCTTCAGCATGTTTCGCAACAACAAACTGAAAAAAGACACACACAACAATGAGTAAAACGATGGGATCGACTGCACAAACGGCGGTTCTCAGCCTAATCCTTCATTAACACTAAAAGCACAACAGGATGATAAACTTCTTAAAAAAATTATTTGGGATAGCCGACCCGGTAGATTACGCCGGGCTATTGGCAACAGGTGCGGTGATAATAGATGTACGCACAAAGGGTGAATATAGTGGTGGCCATGTTAAAGGATCGCTGAACATTCCCTTAAATGAACTGCCGCAGAACCTGCACCGCATAAATCGGAACAGAGCGGTCATTGTATGCTGCGCCTCCGGCATGCGCAGCAGGTCGGCCATGACATTGCTGCAGGAAAAAGGTTTTGTCGAGGTATATAATGCCGGAGGATGGCAAAGCCTGAAAAAATATAGTTTATGAATGGACTAAAACAAATGCTTTTGACGAACTGGCACCTGATGCGTACTATACGGCTTGTCTTAGGCCTGTTCATTGGCGCAGCTGCGCTGGCGCACGCCGATGCAATGATGGGTCTGTTCTCCGCCTTCTTCCTTTTCCAGGCGGTGACAGATACAGGCTGTTGCGGGTCGGCGGCATGCGCTCAACCTTCACGTAAAAGCGACAACAAGGCCCAGGCAGAAATTGAATACGAAGAAATAAAATAAGACCCACGAATATGAGCACACAAAAAACATTTGCAGACCTGGTAAACAGCGACATTCCTGTGCTGGTAGACTTTTCGGCGGAATGGTGCGGGCCATGCAGAATGATGTCACCAATACTGGACCAGCTGAAACAATCTGTTGGCGAAAAAGCTACCATCGTAAAGATCGACGTAGATCGCAACCCCCAAGCGGCGGCTGCATACCAGATCCAGGGAGTGCCTACGCTAATGCTATTCAAAAATGGCAGGACTGTTTGGCGGCAGTCGGGCGTAGTGCCATTGGCCCATTTACAACAGGTGATTCTTCAGCACACACATTGAAACCGGGGATAGATCGAGGGCAAAAAGGTGCCGGACCACCAGGTTCGGCCCATGTCCTCTAAAAAAAATCATGGTTGTTTTGGCGCAAAACCGGCAATGGTTATGCCTGAAGAACTGATGCCGAACATTGTTTGCTGCACTATGAATATTTACAGCTGCAATGTATTCATACGTCAGGCACCCGGCTTTCCGTTATACACCTCACGCAGCTGGTTGATGTCGAGTTTTTTCATCTGCATCATAGCGGCCATGGCACGTTCTGCTTTTTCGCGGTCTTTGCTTTTGAGCATTTCCGTAAATTCGGTCGGTACTATCTGCCACGATACGCCAAACTTGTCCTTCAGCCAGCCGCATATCTGTGCATTCGCATCGCCGCCTTCGGTCAGCTTGCCCCAGTAATAATCTATCTCCTCCTGCGAATCGCAGTTCACAACAAACGAGATTGCCTCGGTGAATTTAAACTCCGGACCGGCATTGAGCACAACGAAATCCACTCCCTCCAGCTTGAACTCGATAGTCAGCACAGTGCCCTCTGGCATGTGGTGGTGTTCAAATCCGGATTTAGTATAGTAGGTCCTGTCGCCTACAGAAGAATTTTTGAAAACAGAAGTGTAAAAGCTTACCGCCTCTTCACCATTGTGGTTGAACCAAAGGCAGGGAGCTATTTTTTGTATCGTGGCCATGTTTTGGAATTTGGAATTGATGATTTGGAATTTGTCTCAGACAAGTTCCTAAATTTCTATCACATCCCATCAAATATCCAACATCAAGCATCAAGCATCGATTCTCTACTCCACTATACCGTTTTTTACTGCATACATAACTAAGCCAGCGGTGTTTCGCACGCCTATCTTTTCCAGCAGGTTAGCTCGTATACCTTCTACTGTGCGGGCGCTGAGAAAAACTTTTTCGCCTATTTCCGCAGCTGTATGTTCGGCGCAGATGAGGCGCAGCACTTCTGTTTCACGGTCGTTGAGTTTTATCTCTGGTTTAAATCTTGGCGAGGCCTTCTGTTTATGCACCAGGCTTTTCAGCATGGTATTGCTCACCAGGTCGTTGAAGTAATAGCCTGTTTCGTGCGCAGAGCGTATAGCAGTTTTTATTTCGTCGGGCTCGGCATTTTTAACGAGATAACCGTTCGCGCCGTTCTCCATCAGGTGTATGATAAAATGCTCATCGTCGAACATGGTAAGGATGATGATCTTCATATCCGGGTACAGCCTGCGTATCTCTTTGGTGGTATCAATACCATCCATCTCCGGCATCTTCAGGTCTATGAGCGCTACATCCGGCTGATCTTTTTCCAGCAGTTCCAGCAGCGTACGGCCATTGTCGGCCTCGCCAATGCACTCTATGCCATTGTCGTTGCTCAAGGCAAAACGAAGCCCCTGGCGAAATATCTTATGATCGTCGGCTATAGTGAATGTAATAGCTGGCATAGTTGATCGTTTTAAACGTTAGCGGGTATCACCGGCGCGGTCGTTTCTATCGTGTACCAGTCGCCGTCTTTATCGAAATATATATTAGCGTTTATAGACTTC
>JAJNBR010000065.1 GCA_021156265.1 Flavipsychrobacter sp. | reverse complement strand
GAAGATTGGAAAAAGAGTCATGAACCTGAATATGACTTCGTAGCTGAAGACAGTGTCCGGCATACGCTTTGGGTAGTTGACGACTATGCAAAAGTTGCCTCTCTTACCCGTGTATTTGATGAGCAGGTGCCCGCTACCTATATTGCCGACGGTCACCACAGGGCGGCGTCTGCCGGTAAAGTTTGCCAGGAGCTGCGTGATGCAGGGATGTCTGTTACGGGCGACGAATCCTTTAACTACTTTATCACTTGTATTTTCCCAGCCAGCCAACTGGCTATCCTGGATTACAACCGTGTTGTAAAAGACCTGAACGGGATGACCCCCAATGCTTTTGTCGAAGCGCTGAAAGAGGATTTTGAAGTATCAGCGCCGGCTGATGCGCAATACAAGCCGCAACAGCCGCATGAGTTTGGGATGTATGTGGATGGAAAATGGTACAAGCTCACTGCAAAGCCCGGATCGTTTACGAACGATCCGATCGGCATCCTGGATGTCAGCATCCTGCAAAACAACATACTTTCAAAACTGCTGAACATCAACGACCCGCGTACCGATAAGCGAGTAGATTTCGTCGGCGGCATTCGTGGATTAGGTGAACTGGAAAAACGTGTGAATAACAAGGAGGTGGCTGCGGCATTTGCATGTTATCCCGTTAGTATTCAACAATTGTTTACTATTGCTGACAGCGGGAATGTGATGCCACCGAAAAGCACCTGGTTCGAACCTAAACTCCGGGATGGACTGGTTATATATCTTATTTAAAAGGAAGGCGCCGCAAGGCGCTTTTTCGTTATAAACAATCGTTATAGCCTGTAATCGCAAAACAAGACATATTTGTAACAGCAAACAGAATAATTATGGAATACAGGAGAATGGGTAAAGCAGGCTTACAACTTAGTGTTCTTTCTTTCGGATCCTGGGTAACATTCGCAAAGCAGATCGACGATGGCGTTTCTGACCGGCTGATGAGTATAGCGTACGATAACGGCATTAACTTCTTCGACAATGCTGAAGTATACGCCAGGGGTGAGTCAGAGAAAATGATGGGACGTGTGCTGAAGTCGAAGAACTGGGAGCGTTCCTCGTATACCGTATCCAGCAAGGCCTTCTTTGGCTGGCGCGGCGACAAAAATAAACCTAACCAAACAGGGCTTAGCCGTAAACACTTGGTCGAAGCCTGCGAAGAAGCGCTGCAACGCTTGCAGCTGGATTATCTCGATATATTTTTCTGCCACCGACCTGATAAGAATACGCCGATAGAAGAAGTGGTATGGACCATGAATACGCTGATACAGCAGGGCAAGATATTGTACTGGGGAACCAGCGAATGGGGCGGTGCCGAGATTATGGAAGCACACATGGTAGCACGTGAATATCGCCTTATAGGCCCCGCAGTAGAACAACCACAGTACAACCTATTTGAACGCTATAAGGTGGAAGTAGATTATTTCACCATTTTCAAAAATATCGGTATGGGAACTACCATCTGGAGCCCGCTGGCTTCAGGCTTGTTAACCGGCAAATACAATGATGGTATACCGTCCGATTCGCGATTGGCTTTGGAGGGGTTTGACTGGCTGAAGGATAGGACACTGATCGGAGACCGTATTGGGCGCGTGAAACAATTGGGGGATTTTGCGCTTGAGCTGGGAACTAACCTCTCCGCACTATCTATTGCCTGGTGTATCCGAAATCCGAATGTTACGACTGCAATATTGGGCGCGACTAAGGAAGCGCAGCTAACCGAAAATCTACAGGCTTTGGAGGTGCTGCCAAAGCTGACGCCTGAGGTGATGGAAAAAATTGATGAGATCATGGATACCAAACCAGTGAGTCCACAATACTAAAACGAGAAAGCCTGCAATTGCAGGCTTTCTTTCTATTTAGATTTTCTACTTGTCGATTTTTTAGTTGCCGTTTTTTTACGCGCTGTAGATTTCTTAGCAGCTGTCTTCTTGCCTGACGTTGACTTCTTAGTCGCAATTTTTTTACGGGGGGCTGTTTTCTTAGCAGCTGTCTTCCGGGAAGCCGTCTTTTTCGCAGCTGCTTTCTTTGGTGCTGTTTTTTTTCTGGCAGTCTTTTTTGCAGCTGTTTTCTTAGATGCAGTTTTCTTTTTGGTCGCTGCCTTTTTGCTTCCTGCTTTTTTGGGCACTTTTGCGCCGCGTTCGCGAGCCTCGGACAAGCCAATGGCAATGGCTTGTTTACGGCTGGTTACTTTTTTGCCTGACCTTCCGCTTTTCAGCTGACCACGTTTCATTTCGTGCATTGCGTCCTCCACCTTCTCTGAGGCTTTGGGAGAATACTTACGAGCCATGTTAGTTGTTTTTTACGGGTTAAATAAATACAGTCCATGCTCCGGCAAAAAAATCAGACCATTACGTGTTAGTTTTTATCGGAAGATCAACTGCAGCTGAGGAATAATTTACACAGGCTTTTTACAGAATATCCATTCGCGGTCATATCGCATTGAGAATGAGTAGCACTTCACCTGTTGGCACAAGCTTTCATAAGTTTGGCCGAACAGGTTCAAGTTCCATATGATCAAAAAATATTTCAAGTTGCTGGTCGAAGCGGGAAATGAATGCGTTGATGACAATGTGTTTAAGTTAAGTGCCTCGCTGGCTTATTATACTGTATTCGCAATCGGGCCGCTATTGCTTGTGGTAGTTTCTTTCGCGGGGTTGTTCTTCGAGCAGACCGCAGTGACCGATAAGATATATTTTCAAATAAAAAGCCTTGTAGGCGCCGAGGGTGCAACGCAGATACTCAGCATTATCGACAATATGCGACACGAGAATACGGCTGCAAAATTCAGTATTATTGGTGTTGTCGTACTGCTGTTTGGTGCTACGGGCGTGTTTGCCGACATCCAGGAATCTGTCAACTATATTTGGTCTATAAAGGCTAAGCCTAAGAAAAGCTGGCTGAAATTTTTGAAAAACCGTTTGCTTTCTTTCTCGCTTATAGTGGGCATTGGTTTCCTGATGATGGTCACACTTACGATCAATACGCTGACGGTTGCTTTGACTGACCGGCTGATGCGTGTGTTTGACGACGTAGCCGTGATGGTCTTCCGGGTCATGAACGGTGTTATATTGTTTGTGATCATAACCCTTCTGTTCGCGGTCATATATAAAGTACTGCCTGATGCAAAGATCAGGTGGAAGGACGCACTTGTCGGCGCTTGTTTTACAGGGATTTTGTTTTTGATAGGCAAGTTTCTGATAGGATTCTACCTTGGCAATTCAGAGATCAGCAGTACCTATGGAGCTGCCGCCGCCATCATCATTATTTTGTCCTGGGTGTATTATACATCTATGATTCTTTATTTCGGGGCCGAGTTTACCAAGGTGTATGCCCTGAACCTCGGCGGTGGTATAGAGCCTTACGAAACCGCGGTCTTCATCATCAAACGTGAGGCAAAGGAGCTGCCCAATTCCTCAGGGGCAGAAAACTAGCCGGCAAACATTTTAAGCCGCGTTGCAGGTAAAATTATATTTTTGTCGCCGTTGCTATGCGCATTGCTGTTAATACAAGACTGTTACTAAAGGGGAAACTGGAGGGTATAGGTTGGTTTACGCACCAGACGCTGGAGCGGATGGTGAAAAAACATCCCGAGCATGAGTTTATCTTCTTTTTCGATAGACCATATGATCATTCCTTCATTTTTGCCCCTAATGTAACTGCGGTAGTGGCGCCTCCGCAGGCACGGCATCCTTTCCTCTTTTATTTATGGTTTGAGTGGTCTGTGCCTTACCTGCTGAAAAAATATAAGGCAGATGTTTTCCTGTCTCCGGATGGATTTTCGTCGCTCAGCACCAACGTGCCTACTTGCCTGGTGATACACGACCTGGCCTTTGAGCATTATCCCGAGCATTTTAAATACCGCGACCGGCTGTACTGGAGATACTATTCGCCGCGCTTTGCGCAGAAGGCAAAACGTATCGTTACTGTTTCTTCTTACTCTAAGCAGGATATTGCGCATCGTTACGATGTAAGCGAAAATAAGATCGACGTGGTATACAACGGTGCACACGCTGAGTATCGCCCTCTCAGCTTCGACGAAAAAGAGTCGGTTAAAACCAAATATGCTGAAGGTTGCGAATACTTCGTATTTGCAGGAGCCCTGCACCCGCGCAAAAATATCGTCAACCTGCTGAAGGCTTTTATCGCGTTCAAGAAAAAGCAGCGCAGCAATATGAAGCTGGTGATCGTAGGTCGGTTAGCCTGGAAGTACGAAGAAGTAATGGAAATGCGCGATACGATGCCTTTCAAAGACGAGGTGAAATGGGTGGGCTACATGAACGTAGAAGAGTTGTCGCGGGTAATGGGCGCAGCCTACGCGCTAGTTTATGCATCGCTGTTCGAAGGTTTTGGTATTCCAATACTGGAAGCGCTGCAGTGTAATGTTCCGGCAATAGTCAGCAATACGTCTTCCATGCCCGAAGTAGCAGGAAATGCCGCATTATTGGTTGATCCCACTGATCACAAGGATATAGCCGAAAAAATGCAGCAGCTGTATAAAGACGAAACTTTGCGAGCGAAGTTGATAGCAGCAGCACCGGAACAGGTGAGAAAATTCAACTGGGACCGTTCGGCTGAGGACCTTTGGAGTGCATTGATGAAATGTGTGTCCGGCAGCTAACTCTTTAAAGCCGTTTGGCGGGTAAACAGCAGCAAGTAAGCTACAATGAACAACACCGTAGTCACACTCGACGCCAATATTTTCAGCAACAGATAAGCCAGGTTATTTATACTCCACAGCTCAACCGCAAAAAACACAGAATGGTGCAGCACCACCAGGAAAGTACTGTATACCAGGAAGGGCACCCAACCCATGTTTTTCACCGAAGGTGACTGGCTCGCATATTCCGAAAGGTTTTTGGGCAGCAGGGCATTCAGCACATTCGTACGCAGGTAAGCGATCAATAATGTAGCACAAGCGTGCATACCGGCGCTGTTCATGAACGAGTCGATGGTAAGGCCGGAGATAAACCCAAGTATCAACAAACCCCAAACGGGTGTTTCAAACGGAAGCAACAAAATAAACAGCGGATAGATATACGGGATAAAAACAGGGAACCCTGCCGGTTGCGACCACCAGCGTAGTGTTATTTTATTCAGGATCAGCACCTGGATAAGTACAATAAAGCAAAAGCGTATAAAGTTTCTTAACGGAGTGCTCATTACTTTATTTTTTTAACGGAGTCCTCGAGTTTGCTTCTTTCCTTCATCATTTTATTCTCTACCACGTATACATACTGCACATTCCGGAAGTTGGTTGCTGTACGCAAATGCAACAGCTGCAGATTGTTCTTTTTGATCGGAACGGTCTTATATACGATACCTACCAGCACATCCTGCGGGAAGAAAGAATAGCTTGTTGTGAAAACCGAATCGCCTTTCTTCACCTTTATCTGCTGGGGCACATCCTTCATTACCATTACATCAGGCCGCTCGCCATTCCAGCTTACATAACCAACAGTACCATCTTTCAATTTAGCGCTCACTTGCTGTTTTACACTAAGCACGGAAAGTACGCTTGAATAGTTATCAGACACGTGCACCACTTTGCCAACAATCCCGGTGCCTGATATAACAGCCATGTTTCTCTCAATGCCGTGAGCGGCGCCCCTGTTGAGCGTTATGTAATTATTCTCAGAGCTCACCGAATTATTGATGACCCGTGCAGTTCGGTATAGGTAGTCGGCATACTTAACAACGGTTGTCGAATCTCCAGGGACTATTATTCTTTTTACAGCGGTGTCCTTCAGCGTGTCGTAGATCAGGTATTGTGCCATCTGTTGCCGGAGCTTAGTATTCTCCGCAAGCAGGCTGTCGTTCATCATCTTCAAACCGAAGTAGTAAACCACCTCGTTCTGCTTGCGATACATTAAACCTATGGCTGAGTTGGCGGAGCTCATCACGTCGTTTCCCTGCAGCGTATTGGTGCGGCCTATAAGGATGATGCATATTACTTCCAGTATCAGGAATAATATGAGGTTGAAAAACCTACGTATGAACAGGATTAAGTTCCGCACCTAGCTACTTATGGAATTTGGATTTTGTAATTGGGAATTTGCTCCTTTGCCAATACCGCATTCCGAATTACTGATTACTTACTACTTCATCAGGAACGGCATCTTAGCAATGTTCTTCAGCGCCATGCCTGTGCCGCGAACCACTGCACGCAGCGGATCATCAGCTACATGAACGGGCAGCTTTATTTTATGCGAAATACGCTTGTCAAGGCCGCGGAGCAATGCACCACCACCTGTCAGGTACAGACCGCGACGGTAAATATCGGCTGCCAGTTCCGGGGGCGTGCTTTCCAGCGCTTTCAATATGGCTTCTTCTATTTTAAATATTGATTTGTCCAGCGCTTCAGCTACTTCCTGGTAAGATACCATGATCTGCTTCGGGATACCCGTAACCAGGTCACGGCCATTAACAGCGATATCATCGGGCGGATTGTCCAGGTCTTTCAGCGCAGAGCCTACATGTATCTTGATCTGCTCCGCAGTACGTTCACCTATCATCAGGCTGTGGTAGCGGCGCATCGCTTCCATAATATCGGCAGTAAACTCATCACCGGCAATACGGATAGACTGATCGCAAACAATACCGGCCAGGGCGATAACCGAGATGCCGGTCGTACCACCGCCTATGTCGATGATCATGTTACCTGTAGGTTCTTCCACATCAATACCAATACCCAGCGCAGCGGCCATGGGTTCGTGTATCATGTATACTTCTTTGGCCCCTGCCTGCTCAGCAGAGTCGCGAACGGCGCGTTTTTCTACCTCCGTGATGCTCGATGGGATACAGATCACCATTCTCCAGCTTGGCGGGAACAATGGTTTTTTGGGATACACGAGCTTGATCATCTCCCGGAGCATCCCCTCAGCAGCATTGAAGTCGGCAATAACACCATCTTTCAGGGGACGTATCGTCTTCAGGTTCTCGTGCGTTTTTTCGTGCATCATCATCGCCTTTTTGCCCACAGCCACTATTTTATTAGTAGTGCGGTCAATGGCCACGATCGATGGTTCGTCCACTACTACCTGGTCATTATGAATGATCAGCGTGTTGGCGGTGCCGAGGTCTATTGCTATCTCCTGAGTTAAGAAATTGAACAATCCCATATAAGATTTCTTGCTGCTGCGGTGTTTTAGGAAAAATATTGGCAAAAATGCGAAAAAAAACAACCGATAACGGATGGTTATCGAATTTTTTCTATCCGCGTAAAGATAAAGGAATTGTCATTGAAACTCATAAGGTTCTTTCCGTTGAAAGATTTGTTTCAACTCTTTGATTCAATGTGTTTATTTTCAAAAAGCGGAAAAAAACATGTATTCTAAAAAAATAGCACAGTATTTGTTTGAGTTAAGGAACACTACATATCCGTGTTTTTAAATCCAAAAATTATGATAAAACTCTATTCCTGGCGCATGATGTTGCCAGCCCTGTTGCTTTTCGGTGCGTGCGAAAAGAGCAATACAGGCCCTATTCCGGCTAAGGCCGATGGCTGGGCCCCGATCTACAGCTCCGACCAGGAGGCGACTACTATTTCTGCCACCACCGCGCGTACTATTGAGGATGGCGGCAAGATCTACACCCGCGGTACAATGCTCTACCAGGTAGAGTCCGGCAAAGGCGTACACGTCATCGACATCTCGCAGCCGGCAAACCCTCAGAAACTTGGCTTTATCAATATTGTCGGTGCGCAGGAGATGGCCATCATGAACAGCTACCTGTATGCCAACAACCTCAATGACCTGGTAGTGGTGGATATCAGTAATGCCTCGTCCGTGAAAGAAGTGAACCGCATGAAAGGGGTATTTCACCTGGTGAACCAGCAATACCCCCCTGAAACCGGCTGGTTCGAATGCCCTGACGCCACTAAAGGCACTGTGATAGGCTGGAAGCGCCAGACGGTAGAACGCCCTAAATGCAGACGATAACCCTTAAAAATCAAACTATTATGAAACGACTGATATACTTATTGGCTGCCGCAGCCTTCCTGGGGGCCTGCAATAAATCTACTAATGGTGATACCGGCCAGGGCTTTGATGGCGGCTCGGGCCAGGGAGGCTCGCTCGCCCGCTTCACCATAGCAGAGAACCACCTGTATGTGGTGGACGATATGAAATTATATAGCTACTCGCTGGCCAATGCTGCCCAGCCCCAGATAAAAAGTACAGCCAATATTGGCGAGGATATAGAAACCATCTACGCTTATGGCGACAAACTCTTTATAGGCTCACGCAACGCGATGTATATATATTCCATATCCGATGCTGCAAACCCCGAACGGATCGGACAGGCATCGCACGTACGCGCCTGCGACCCGGTAGTGGCTAAAGACAACTATGCCTATGTGACCATTCGCAGCGGCAATACTTGTGGCGGTACGGTGAGCGCACTGATGGTTTATGATATCACTCAGATAATGTCACCAAGGCTGGAAAGGACGATCAACCTGAACAGTCCCTATGGCCTTGGCGTAAAAGGCAACAGGCTGTATGTATGCAACGGCGCAGCCGGGCTGAATGTGTATGACATCACTTCACCAACAGATCCGAAGCTGCTTAAGGAGTTTCATGACGATATTTACTACGACGTGATCCCCACTAACGACTTGCTAATAGCTATGGTGCAGGGAGGGACTTCGCTGTACCAATATGAATCCGCACAAGAGCTGGTAAGAGCAGCCAAGATCAGTAATTAATTATAAAGCCCCGGAATCCCGGGGCTTTTTTTATTGAAGTTCCACGCAGCAATTTTTTGTCCGAATTTCCGCCTTTTACCTTACTTTTGCGCCTCGGGCGCTGAGCCCGATTTTTATATCTGCTCATCGCGCCGCTAAAGTCATCTGACTTTAATTTTATATTTTTTACTTAGATATGCCGCGCGACAATTCCATAAAATCAGTACTTATTATCGGTTCGGGTCCCATTATTATTGGCCAGGCCTGCGAATTCGATTATTCCGGTTCACAAGCCGCACGTAGCCTCCGGGAAGAGGGGATCAAGGTTATCCTGATCAACTCCAACCCCGCTACGATCATGACCGATCCGATAGTAGCCGACAAGGTGTACCTGCTGCCGCTGACAGTAGAAAGCATTGAGCAGATACTGCAGGAGAATGACATTGATGCCGTACTGCCTACCATGGGTGGACAAACAGCGCTCAACCTCGCCAAAGAGGTCGACGAGCTGGGCATCTGGCAACAATACAACGTGCGCCTGATAGGTGTCGACATCAAAGCAATTGATAAAGCGGAAGACCGCGAACTGTTCCGCCAGTGGATGATAGAGCTGGGCGTGCCCGTGGCTACAGCCAAAACAGCCAACTCGCTGCTGGAAGGTAAAGAGTTTGCACAGGAGATCGGGCTGCCTATCGTTATCCGTCCTTCGTTTACGCTGGGCGGTACAGGTGGCGGTTTCGTAATGTATAAAGAAGAGCTGGATGCCGCGCTGGATCGCGGTCTGACGGCATCTCCCATACACGAAGTGCTGGTAGAGCAGGCAGTGCTTGGCTGGAAAGAATTTGAGCTGGAGCTGCTGCGCGATGCCGCCGACAACGTAGTAATTATATGTACGGTAGAGAACTTCGACCCGATGGGTATCCACACCGGCGACAGCATCACCGTGGCGCCTGCCATGACGCTGAGCGATACTGCCTTCCAGCTGATGCGCAATACCGCCATCATGATGATGCGCGACCTCGGCAACTTTGCCGGTGGTTGTAACGTGCAGTTCGCACTCAACCCGGAGACTGAAGAGATCATCGCAATCGAGATCAACCCGCGCGTGAGCCGCTCTTCGGCGCTGGCATCTAAGGCTACCGGTTATCCCATTGCCAAGATCGCAGCCAAGCTGGCCGTTGGGTATACACTCGATGAGTTGAAAAACCAGATCACCCAAACAACATCTGCCTATTTTGAGCCGGCGCTGGATTACGTTATCGTAAAGATGCCGCGCTGGAACTTCGATAAATTCAAAGGCGCCGACGATACGCTGGGCCTGCAAATGAAATCGGTGGGCGAAGTAATGGCCATTGGCCGCACCTTCCCCGAAGCATTGCAGAAAGCCTGCCAGAGCCTGGAGAACAACGCAACAGGCCTTTCCTTCATCAGCACCGCGCGACTGAAGGCAGAGGAACTGCTGGAATCTCTGAAGCGCCCGACCTGGGACCGCATCTTCCGCATCAAGGAAGCCCTGGCTGCCGGCATCTCTATTAAAACCATTCGCGAGATAACACTCATCGACCGCTGGTTTCTCTACCAGATACAGGATATCGTGACGATGGAAAACCGCATTCGTGAGCACAAACACCTGGAAAAACTGCCTGTTGATTTGCTGTGCGAAGCCAAACAAATGGGCTTTAGCGACGACCAGATAGCAGACCTGGTGAAAGACTGCACTGCAGAAGAAGTATACGAGTTCAGGAAATCGCACGACATCCGCCGCGTATTCAAAATGGTGGATACCTGCGCTGCTGAGTTCGAAGCGAAGACCCCATATTATTATAGCACTTTCGAGCCTACATCGTTTGCAGAGAGCACTAAGGGTGACCTCGTATTCAACGAAAGCAAGATCTCTGACAAGAAAAAAATAATTGTACTGGGCTCAGGTCCTAACCGTATCGGCCAGGGTATCGAGTTCGACTACTGCTGCACGCACGGCCTGATGGCCATCCGCGATTGCGGTTATGAGTCGATAATGGTGAACTGCAACCCAGAGACCGTTTCTACCGATTTCGATATCGCCGATAAACTGTACTTCGAGCCGGTTTACTGGGAACACCTTTGGGAGATCATCGAACACGAAAAGCCTTATGGTGTTATCGTTCAGCTGGGGGGCCAGACAGCTCTGAAGCTGGCTAAGCGCCTGCACGAAAACGGTATCCGCATCATCGGTACTTCGTTCGACGATATGGATATAGCCGAAGACCGTGGCCGCTTCAGCGATCTGCTGAAAGAGCTGGGTATTCCTTATCCTAACTACGGTACCGCTTATAGTACTGATGACGCTATTGAAGTAGCTGCCGAAGTAGGTTACCCTGTGCTTGTTCGTCCTTCATATGTATTGGGCGGTCAGCGCATGCGTATCGTCATCAACGACGAAGAGCTGGAGAAAAGCGTACTGAGCCTGCTGAAACACCTGCCAGGCAATAAAATATTGATCGACCACTTCCTCGACCGCTGCCAGGAAGCAGAAGTTGATGCTATCTGCGACGGCGAAGACGTGCACATCATGGGTATCATGGAGCACATCGAGCCGGCAGGTATCCACAGTGGTGACAGCCACGCAGTACTGCCTTCTTTCAACCTCGGCCAGTTTGAGGTAGATGAAATGGTGGACTACGCGAAAAAGATAGCGCTGCGCCTGAACATTAAAGGGCTGATCAACATACAGTTTGCTATTAAAGACGGTAAAGTATACGTGATCGAAGCGAATCCGCGTGCCAGTCGTACCACGCCGTTCATCGCAAAAGCTTATGGCATACCTTACCTGAACATCGCTACGAAATGCATGATGGGTGAGGCTAAGCTGAAAGACTTTAAGATGGAGCACAACCTGAAAGGGTACGCGGTGAAGGAACCGATATTCA
>JAJNBR010000313.1 GCA_021156265.1 Flavipsychrobacter sp. | reverse complement strand
CCGCTTTCCCCAATGCCAATCAGGCTTATCTCAGCCAGGCAATATACAGGCTGATGAAAAAACCTGAGATAAAGCAGCAAATTGAAGAAGCCTTGCAGCGCAGGCAGAGAGAAACAGAAGACAGGATCATTGAAGAATACTATGCCGCCATGCTCGAAGTTGCGAAGAAACGCATACTGCTGGCGCGTATCATAAGTGGTGAGATGACCTTCCCTAAACCGTACAAAACAAAAGACGGTATAGAAACAGTACGCGTGCCTGCCAACCCGTCAGAAATATTCCGGGCTATTGAAATAGATAACAAACTTGCCAAAGAACTTGGAAATAACCTACCAGACAGCGGCAATTTGACAATATATATCGGTGATGAAAAGTTCACCTGATTTTTTTCTTCGCCGAAAACCCGAAAATCTATACCAAAATCTACATTTTCAATCCTATCCTCATGGCAAACAATACTGTCACTTTCAACCCCAAAGGCTTTACCAGCGTCTTTCATGCAATACGCGATGTCAAAGACCGCTTCATCATTAACTACGGCGGAACCGCCAGCAGCAAGAGTTTCAGCGCAGCGCAAAATGAAGTGCTCAAGACCTGCACCTACACAAATATCAAAACACTCGTCATCCGGAAAGTAGGCGCTACCCTCCGCGACTCGGTCATTCCTTCCTTCCGCTCGCGTATACAGGAACTGGGCTTTGGCAAACTCTTTATCTACAGCAAAACGGAAAGAATACTCACCAATAATCGGAACGGCTCTCAAATTATCTTCCGCGGCCTCGACGACCCCGACAAGCTCAAAAGCTTCGAAGGCCTTAACCGCATACTGGTAGAAGAAGCCGCCGAACTGGAGTTTGAGGACTTCCTGGAATTGAACCGCCGTGCACGCGGCAGAGATAATATACAGATCACACTAACGTTTAATCCTGTGCACGAAGAGCATTGGCTCAAGAAACATTTCTTCGACCAGGACGTGGAAGACAAGTTCCATTTCAAAAGCACCTACAACGACAATCCCTTCATTACCGGCAAAGACCGCGAGCAGATAGAATGGATGAAGCGCTACGACCACAACCAGTACCGCGTATATGCCCTCGGCGAGTGGGGACTGCGCACCAACACTATGCCCTGGCTCTTCGCCTTCGATCGCGAGCGGCACCTGCGGCCTACACTCCCCTTCCTCCCTTCTTACCCTATTCACCTCTCGTTCGACTTTAACCGCGAGCCTGTATCGTGCGTCGCTGTGCAAATGAGTCCGCACCGCGGGGCGAAGGATAGCTTCGTGCATTTCATCAAAGAGTTTGCTGCCGATGTGCAGCTCAAAGAACTCTGCGCCCGCATACGCACCGCATTTCCATCCAGCATACTTTACGTAACGGGCGATGCGTCGGGCAACCGTGGCGACATAGGTTTCGACCACCGGCACAGCACCTATTACCAGATGATACGCAGCTACCTGGGCATCAGCGACAGGCTACTGCACCTCAACCCGCGCAACCTCATGCACCACGACAGCCGCCAGCTTATCAATATGCTCTTCTCCGACTATCCCAATATACTTATATCACAAGAAGGCTGTCCCCTGCTGGCCAACGACTGCATTATAGCGACTGTAGACGATGAGAGCAGCAAACCCGGCATGCTCAAAAAAGACCGCCACATGTATAAAATGGACCTGTTCGATGCCCTGCGCTATTTCTTCCAGACCTATTTTAAAGACTATGCGGATAAAGTGGGTGTACTAGGGCGGGCGGCGTAAGCATAGACATTACCAAATCATGACAATAAACGGTATACTTGTTGCACCGAAACTTTACAACACTACCCTCTTATGAAAAAACTCACTATCATTCTCTTGGCCACTCTATCCTTACCGACCTTTGCTCAAAAAAATGACCTTGTTTTTACCACCGCTGTCATTAATTACAACGGCAGTTCTTCTTATGAACCTGTTAGTGGACTTAATAAAATCGGTGGTCAGCTCGGCCTATATTACTACAGAAATATAAAATGGTTACAGATTGGCGGCGGCATTGAATTAGGAAAAACTTTCTCTAAAGAAATCTTATGGTCAGAAACACCAAACGTTCAGGCATACCAACATAAGAAAGTGGCAGACCCCTTTTGGATGGCTGGCATGCTGGTAAATTATCGTCATGCTATGCATTCTCATTGGTTCTTTCATATAGGACCATCTGTCGGTTATATGTCAGCTGCCACCGGGGTACGATACAGAGTTGAGGGAACACATGCATCTAGTGAGGCATCAAAATATCAAAACAGGAATGCTACGTTAAACGGGTGGTACGCCGGCGGCCAGTTCGGAATCACTCGCAATGTGGGGCGCAGGCTTGCGCTATCTGCTGAGTTCCAGTTACGCTTTGCTCAACTCGCCCAGGAAAAACCCGTTTACCCCCATTACTCCGGGTCAAATGGCTATCACATGAAACAATTATACCCGGTTTATACCGGTTATGACAAGGTTAATATGCAGAATTTTGGCCTCGGCGTACATTATAGATTTTAAACAACCAAACCCCTTATGAAAAAACTCGTTCTCGCTCTTTTACTCGTCTTTTCTATACCACAGGCCTTCGCACAAAACAATGAAGCGTCTTTTTCAGTAGGCTATGTAAACTACACAGCGAGGGTTGCAGCCACCCCAGTCATCGGTTATACCAGTAACATCGGGGGCGGTGGCTACCAGTTTAGCGCTTATTACCTGCGCAATATTAAATGGCTGCAAGTTGGCGGCGGGTGCGAAATAGGATGGCTTAGCGCAAACGATTTTCCCGTCAAATTTCCACCACAACAGCCCGGGCAGCAACCATTGACGGCTATAAGCAGCGAGCGTATTGCAGCGCCGTTCATCAACGCAACGGCCCTGGCTAACTTCCGCCTCCCGGTTAAACAGTTCACATTCTATGCCGGCGGCGCCGGTGGTTATTTTACGGCAATAACTAACCGTTACATAGACTTTAACACCGGCGTCGACTTTAACCACACCGATGTCACCGGGGGATTTTCCGGTGGCGGCCAGGCTGGCGTTAGCTACAAGATAACGCCGGGATTCGCGCTGGCAATTCAAGGCAGTGCCCGCTTTATCAGCCTGAGAGATGCTGCACCTGCTCCGTTTGTCGGCAGTTTGAATGGACCCAACTCTTACCAG
>JAJNBR010000064.1 GCA_021156265.1 Flavipsychrobacter sp. | reverse complement strand
GCCATAGCCAACATCATTTTTCCTGAACAGGTAAATTAACAAGGGACAGACCATGGCAATAAACAGCAGCGTCTCACTTCTTATAAAGGTGGCAAAGCCAAACATTAGTACCGCAAAGAAAAACTGGTTTAGCTGTTTCGATCCTGCGTGTTGCGCCAGGTAATAAAATCCGGCAAAAAGCAAAATAGCGTTGCAATAGTCAAACAGTATAACATAGCTGTATCCATATGGATCCGGCATGGAAATAAAAAACAGCAGTATTATCGCGGCTATTATCGGATGCAGCTTGTCTCGTAACAAAACATACAACCAAGCCAAAAAGCTTACGATAATCACACTCAGCCACAACTGCCCAAACTCATATACAAACAACTTGTAGATTATTTGCAGGTCGAGCACGAACGGTGGCTTCAGGTGATTGTTGGTGCTTTCAAGGTTCACGGTAAAAATGGAATTGATCATGGTATGCTCCCTGACAGTAAATTCTGCCATCGGCTCGGGCCCGGAAAGTATATCTCGCGCATTCGGCGGATAAAGATAGCAGCGCCACAGGCTGGGTATCATTAACCCTATAAACAATATAATAAAAAACACCTCGTATACTGGCGGCCATTTCAATTTTAAATGGCGTAGCGTCGAAAAATCATATTTCCTCCATTGCGGCAAAAACAATAGCCCCGTGACTGCTATTATTGCAATAGCTACCGACGTGGTGGTAATGGGAATGAACGCCAGCTGCATTACCAGGGGAATTATAGAAAAAATCATTACCCCGCAAATATTGGAAACGAGAAATAATGCAAGCGGCTTATGCCTGATATTGAATAGTGCAAGCAGTCCCCTGCCCGTTAAAAACTGGGCAATTATTAAAAAAAGTAAACCAAAGACATTCATAACTACTGCGGTGATTTATATTCCTTCAACACGTCTTTTACAGCAAGTTCATTTTTCATTTTGACCACATCGAGCATTTTGTTGCGCGACGCGATCAAAGCAATATTTGACTCAAGGACATTACTGCTGGTAGCCTGCACAGCCTGAAGACCGGTATAATAGTAGAAAACTATAGGCTCCGGCATTGCTGCATCGATACCATGAGATTTCAAATAATCGGTAGGTGGCAACAGGATCAATGGTGCCTTGACATCTATGGTAGCCACTGATTTTTTTATAGCAACTGAGCCTATGTATGTGCCCCCGAGACGGTAAATGCGCCGGTCTTCCAGCGACATCATGTCCAGTTCGTCGTAAATATTATCTGTAAAGTTTAGTATTCGTTCATTAAGCCAGACCTTGTTCCCCGGTATATTGAAGAACATGGTAACGGAAAATACGCTCAATACTAAAAGGAGGAGTTGCCTCGGATTCACGCCAATAGTTTATACAACTAATATAGTGAACGAAATCGTTATTTCATAGCATGAAAAAGGCCGTCAGTGGTCACTTTCTTCCGTATACTGCTCGTTCAGTTCCTCTATAAAAGACAGCATTTCCTTACGTCCATGGAACTTTTCGGCGCTGGTGACAAAGGCGCGGGGAATAAACTCCCACTCTTTCTTCATCTCGTCAATAAAAGCACGGACATTTTTGGCCACTTCACGCTGCGTGCTCTTATCGGCCTTGGTAAAAACCAGGTTAAAAGGCACTCCCCATTCCCCCAGCTTCCGTAAGAATTCCTGGTCTAGTTTTTGGGGCTCATGGCGTCCATCCAACAACACGAAAACCGTCATAAGATTCTCACGCTGCTTGAGATAGTTCTCGATCATCTTGCTCCAGCTGGCTCTTTGGGTCTGTGAAACCTTCGCATACCCATAACCCGGAAGGTCGACCAGGTACCATTCATCATTGATGACAAAATGATTGATCAGCTGGGTTTTCCCGGGGCTGCCGGAGGTTTTGGCCAGTTTCGAATGGTTCGTAAGCATATTGATAAGCGACGATTTGCCCACATTCGACCTGCCGATGAAGGCATATTCGGGCCGGTCTGGTTTAGGACAACCTTCCACTTTAGGACTACTTATCAAATATTTGGCCGAGCGTATTTCCATTAATAACGTTAGTGTACTTTTGCAGCGATGCAGTTAGACGATCAAACAAATCCGGCCGCAAAGATAGTTCCGGATGCCCACTCAAATTTAAGTAAGAAAGAACAAGTTGCTGAAATGTTCAACAACATTGCCGGCAAATATGATTTTTTGAATCATTTTCTTTCTATGGGTATTGACCGCGGCTGGCGCAAAAAAGCTATTGCCGAGATAGCTAAAATAAGCCCCCAAAACATCCTTGATGTGGCTACGGGCACCGGTGATCTGGCGATAGCCGCGTCGAAGATCGGACCCAAAAAGATAACCGGAATCGATATAGCCGAGCAAATGCTGGAAGTGGGACGTAAGAAGATAGCTGAGAAGAACCTTTCCGGCACTATCACCCTGCAAAAAGGGGACAGTGAAGCACTACCCTTCGCCACCGATGAGTTTGACGCCGTTGTCTGCGCTTACGGCGTCCGCAATTTTGAGAACCTGGAAACCGGTCTTCAAGAAATGAGCCGCGTAATGCGACCCGGCGGCAAGCTTGCAATACTGGAGTTCTCAAAACCCAAGGACTTCCCGGTAAAACAGGTGTTCAGTTTTTACTTTAAATACATACTGCCTACGCTGGGTAAATTGGTATCCAAACACAGTCGCGCGTATACTTACCTCAATGAATCTGCAATGGCCTTCCCCGAAGGAAAAGTGTTTTGCCAGACGTTGGAACGTTGCGGCTTTAAGCAAGCAAAAGCGCAGCCACTCACGTTTGGAGTAACCACGCTTTATACAGCGAGCAAGTAGCGGATCTACTTACAGCATCATAAAAGTATTATATTTATGAATGTACCCTATGAAAGTCCTATACGTAGTTTATCTCCTACTGCTGTGTGATTTTTCTATCGCACAAAATCTAGTACCAAATCCTTCTTTTGAGAACAAGCATAAGTGTCCATCAGGATTAAGGAATTTCAATGATTATTGCCAAGAGTGGTTTGCTGGCACGAGAGGTACTCCGGATTATTTTCACAGATGCAGTTATTCACCGTCGAGCAGAGTGCCTGGTAATGACTACGGAACTCAAGAGCCATTTTCAGGCAATGCTTATGCTGGTCTGGTAGACTATTACGATGGAAACTACCGCGAGTATATCGCCGTCAGGATTCCATCCTTACAATCGGGACAGGCCTACAGATTTTCGATGTATCTTTCATTAGGAGACAACATGGCGCATGCTTCAAATGGATTAGGCGTTTTATTTTTCACCGATATTGATACTACGAAGCACCATTCTCGTCTAACAGCAACACCACATATTTCGTTTTCGGACAAAGGGCCTCTGACTGAAATGGATTCATGGACATTTCTCTGCGACACTCTGTATGCTGACTCGGCTTACAGCGGCTTTGCTATCGGCGGTTTTAAAAGCAACGACTCTATAACTCTTACCCCCTACGTACCTGGCAGCCCTTACTCATATTACTATATTGATTCCGTTTCGCTATATCATATCCCGCATTTACGTTTCCATGAGTCGGGCAATCTATGCATGGGATCTCGCATTTTTATTCCATTCGAGATTTTTCCGAAGAATTATTTTTTAGAGGACAATATGTTTAAAATAGAACTTTCCGATACTTCCGGAAATTTTATCAGTCCAATTACACTGGGTACAATTAAAACAAATACAGCCGGCCTCATTCCTGTTGACATTCCTTCTGCACTTTATCCGAGTTCTAAATATCGGGTTAGGATTGTGTCCACCAATCCGGTAGAGAGTTGGGTAAGCGATGCCAACTGGGAAATTCGAACTTCTCCCGAGGTTGTAGCAACAGGAAGCACTCCTGTTTGTCCGGGTGAGGACATTTATTTATCGGCTACATCAACCGAAACTGCATCGTATTCTTGGACCGGGCCATCATTCAGCTCTGCGGAACCGTCGCCGCTGATCGTTGATGCAAGCCCAGCAAATACCGGCGACTATATTGTTACAGTCACCAACAATGAATGCTCTTCAAAAGACACCTTGCATATCGTCGTCAATTGCAATATTATAGGTGTCCCATCTGCGTTCACTCCCAATGGCGATGGTTATAACGATATTCTTTTTGTTAACGGCCGGGATGTGGCAGAAGTACACTTACAAATATATAACCGGTGGGGCGAGCTTGTATTTGAAACCCGGGACATGAAGACCGGCTGGGATGGTTATTTTCGACATGATTCGCAAGAAATGGACGCCGTTGGCTATTCTTTGAAAGCAGTATTTAAAGATGGTGCCACCCACGCATCAAGGGGAAATATAACAATCATACGCTAGGCTATTAAAATAGTAAGTGTGGTTATTCCATGAATAACCACACTTACTAAATACTATCTGATCATTTCATCACTAACTGTACCGTATGTCTTGTTTTTTGCTCCAGCAGAATGTAACGGCTCTTGGTGAGATCAAAAATGATCTCCGGTGTATGGTGACGGATGGTCAGCAATTCAACATTATCGTTGCTCAGAACATCGTAATGCTCACTTAATGCTTCGATCAGCTTACGTGCGTTGTCTTCCTTGTTATCGATACAAGCCACAAAACTGATAGCAGCATTCTGGATGAGGTTCACCTTTACCTTCAGTCCGTGAATGATCCTGTATAACTCACTCAGGTTATCTTCAGTGATGAAAGAGAAGTCTTTCGTGGTAACCTGCAGCAGTATCTGGTTTTTCTTCAGCACTATAAGCGGCGGGTAGAAAATGCTGTTCACTTCATTTTTTATTACTGTGCCTTTCAGATTCTTGTCGAGGAAGCATTTGACATACAACGGTATGCCATTATTCTGCAAAGGCTTGATCGTTTTCGGGTGTATTACCTGCGCACCGTAAAACGCCATCTCGATAACTTCGTGGTAAGTAATAGCCTCGATCTTCACTGTATTGGGGAACAGCTTCGGGTCAGCATTTTGCAATCCTTCTACGTCTTTCCATATTGTAACTCCTTCACCTTTCAGCATTGCGGCCAGCATTGCGGCTGTGTAATCGGAACCTTCCCGGCCCAATGTTACGGAAGCATTATCTGCCGTAGCGCCGATAAAACCTTGTGTGATCACGTTCTTGCCACCTTTCAATACACTACCTATCACCTGTTCAGCCTGTTTTTGAGAATAGTCCCAGTCTACCTTTGCATCGCGGTAAGTATCGTCGGTTCGGATAACATCCCGCACATCTATCCATTCAAAGTTCTGTCCCTGTTGCTGAAGATAGAATGCAAAAATGCGTGTAGACAAGAGCTCGCCCATGCATACTATCTGGTCGTAGCTATAGTCGTACTTCTCAGCACTTGACTCGTCTATCGCCCATTGCAACTCTGTAAAAAATACATTCAAAGTTTTCGTGGCATTAGCATATACCTGGTCGTTCAACAATGCCTTTGCGTAATCCAGGTGCTCGTGTTCCAGCACATTCGCCAGCTCGTGGGCCTGTTGTTTTCGGTCACTACAAGCTGCAGTCACTATCGCCTCCAGCGCATTAGTTGTCTTACCCAATGCCGATACTACCATGATCAGCGTTTCTTTATTGCCTTCGATGATGGGCATCAAAGCCTGTAAGCGTTCCGGTGTTGCGATAGATGCTCCACCAAATTTGTAGACCTGCATTTTCGTGCTTGTGTGTTTATTACTGGTTTGAATATTGAAGTTGAAGTTTCGACAGCGCCTTGTCCAGTTTGCCTATGACCACATCTATGTCCTCTTTCCGGCAAGTGCCCACGCTCAGCCTGTACCATGGCGATTGCCTGTTGGCACCAAAGGCGTAAAAGGGCACCACAGCAAATCCTGCCTCGCTCAGCAGGTATTGTGTAACATCCGATTGCTCGGCCAGCGTTTGACTATTGGCGCGGCTTCCCACAAGGTCGAACTTAATGGTAAGATACAAGCCGGCCTGGGGTGTAACAGCATCTACAGGATATCCTTTTTGTTTCAGGCCGATAATGCCATCATATATCCTGTTCAAACGTTCGCTGAGCTCAGTGCCTAAATGCGACAGGTATTTGTTCACAGCCTCGGTTTGTACAAGGTACCTGGCTGTTGCATATTGCTCAGCCATAGGCGCCCATGCACCTATATGACTGAGTAGCGCTTTGATTTTGGCAATGACTTTAACCGGCCCCAATGCCCAACCAACGCGCACACCCGTGGCTGAAAATGCTTTTGAGATACCATCAACAAATACTGTATACTCCTTCATTTCCGGACGGAGTGATACGGGGTTATAGTGAACCGTATCTCCATAGGTGAGCGTAAAGTACATCTGGTCAAACATTATGAAGAGTTTCTTTTCATCAGCACCGCGAGATGCGTTCTCTTCCAGCACCATGTCACAGATCTGTTCCAGTTCCGTCTTGCTCATAGTTGTACCGGTTGGGTTTTGCGGGGTACATAGACAAAGCAGAGTGGCCCCCTTGATGTGCGGTTTAATATCAGAGGCCAGGGGCATGAAATTGTTTTCCGGCAGCGCTTCTATCAGGCAGTGCTCGCCGCCGTTCATGTGCACATAATGGTTATTGTTCCACGAAGGCACTGCGTATATTACTTTATCGCCCTTATCAACTATCGTTTTGAAAATAGAATAAATGATGGGACGACCGCCACTGGCAATCTGTATCTCGTCCAGACCATAGTCAAGACCTTCATGCTCTTTAATGAAAGTACTTACCGCCTTCCTGAGCTCCGGCAATCCGTCTCCGGGCGGATAATTGGTATGGCGCTCACGGTAGGCTCCTACGATCTCTTCCTCCAGCTCGGCCGGAATCGGAAATATCGCCGGGTCGAAATCGCCTATAGTGTAGTTATATATCTGCTCACCGTTGCGTATGCGGGCACTTATTTCGTTGCCCAGCTTTACAATTTCAGATCCTATCAGGCTTTCCGCCAGTTCGCTTAGTCGGCTCATGCTGCTGTTTAAGTTCCTTAATCAAAAAAAGCTTACCAGTTGAGGGTAAGCTTTTGAATATTTGCATATATACATAACAATCAATGCCTACCTGTTGGGTAAGTGTTTCTTATTCTTATGTAGCTTTCGTGTCATTTTTGTGGTGGCAAAAGTATAAAAGTTTCCTGTATACCCAAAAAAACTATTCAAACAGCTCAGCAAGCGACCTCGGGCGACGGTTGATATGCCATTGGTAGCGGCTAAGTTTCATATTAGGCAGATCGGCCTGGTCCAGCGGTGTCATCTTCTGCTTTACATCCTGCTCAAAAATGATCTTGTATATACCCTGATCCCTGAAAAGAATGCGCATGCGTTCGCTGGTAGCCTCGTTAACGCCAAGATAGGCTTCCGACTCGTCCTTTGCGTAATAGATGGCCTCGGCATCGGGCCGTACCAACATGTCCGTTATCGTATTATTCTTCAGGTTGCCGGTCAATGTCTTCCCCTGTACCTGGTCCCACAGCTGCGCCCGCGGCGGCCCCGACTGAGAGATCATAAAAGCGTTATTAGGTACGTATATCTTGCGTAACTCGCTACTATCCATGTACAGCAATATCGTGTCGCCTGTTATCTGGCTGTTTCGCGACCAAGCTATCGGGTTTATCATCATCCTGACGACAGAATCAACGGTCGAATAACTGATGCTATCGCAAACGCCCTGTAACGAATCGGAAAATATCTTTACATGGTGGTACCCGATAAAGTACCTGGGATCTGAGGTATCGGCACCGATGGTGTCAGGTAGGTATTCTGTTACCTGCTTAGCATTTTTACCTTTTCCAATTGTCCGTATAATGCTGTCACGCTGCTTTGGTACAGCCGCAGAGAACAGCGTATCTGCACGAATGAATATGCTGTCCTTCCCGTTTATCTGCTTTAGCACCGGCTTAATGGAAGCCAATACCGTTTTCTTTTTTTCATTGTAATCAGACCTTCCGCTATAAAGAGTCGTTTTTTGAATTGTATCCAGGGAAATAACATTGCCCACGGCGACACCGACCCCTGTCATCCTGTTGTAGTCGAGAGTATCAGACTCAATGTATTGCTCCTTATTCCAAACTGAAGAACGGCTGGTAAAGTGCGCAATTTTATTTTTACTGTCGTAAGTACCACTGCTGGTGGTCAGTATCGAGCTGTCGCTGGTCACCACCGAAGGCGAATAAAATGTTACCAGCTTTGTTTCAGTGTTATAGCCTAGGTCTTCGGATACCACGTTGTACTCAGGATCGGTAACGATCACTTCGCCTGTAAATCGCGCGTTCTTTGACCGCATATCATAAACTCCGGCATTACTGGACAGCGTTGTGGTTTCGTTTTGTACAGTGCCCCCCTGAGTATATACGCCTATCTTGGTAGCTGTATTGTATTCTACCTCTTCCGACCATAAGTTGCTCTGGCCGTCGGTCAGCATCACATTACTTTTCATATAGGCCAGCTTGGCATTCCCGACGTAACGCATATAATCGCTCGTCGCTTCAGAGCCGGGCTGTACCACACGGACATTGCCAAATGCCTCAACCGTATTCCGCTCCAGGAAAAAGTAGGCACTATCGCAATACATCATGTTTTCACCCTGCTTGAGTATTACATTACCTATTAGCTTATTAATAGCACCGGAATCGGTTTGCACGTATTGCAGCCTGCCGGTGCCGGGCATTACTTCGATAGGCACTTTACCTGAAGTATCGGTACTGTTCTGCGCAGCCGCATAGTGGGGCTGAAGCATCGCTGCAATTGTCAAAAAAAATATAAATAAACGGCTAATACTCAAAGCAAGACGACTGTTTGGTGAGTGTCTTTATTTTTTCTTGCCAAAGATAGTGACGTTTATGTAACGCGAGGGGTGGGCATTGACGTCGGCCAGTAATAAATTCAGGGTTTTTAGTGATTCTGTCAGGTTGGTATACAGTTGTTTGTCATTAACCAGCATGCCGAGCGATCCATGATTGTCGTTTACTTTGTTCACTACCCCTTGCAACTGGGCAATGGTCTGGTTAAGATCCTGAACGGTTTGGTTGATGGGTGCCTTCGACAGCTGATCTATGGTTGCATCTGCATTCCGGATGATCTGATTGATCTGCTGGTTGTTATTTGCCAGGTTACCTGTAAAGCTATTGGTATTGCGAATGATGGAAGCAAGCGCCGCGCTTTCCCGGTTCAACTTATCTGATAGTTGTGAGAAATTCCTCATAGTTATATCCAGAGAGGCTACGCTGTTTGACAGGCGCTGGCGGGTAACAGGGTTTAACATCTGGTCAATACCCACTACCACAGTATCCAATACTGCCACTACATGTCGTACCTCCTGTATCAGCGGGGTGATCTCCACTGAAATATTATCCAACATACCGCCTTCGACGGTGCCGGGCAGTACGGTTTCATCCTCAAGTTCAGCAACACCTGTACCTAAATTCAACCGTATCACCTTGGTTCCCAACAAGTCTGCGGTTGTAAGCGTGGCAGACGATCCCTGCACAACTTTGACCTTCTTGCTAATAGCAAGCATTACCTTCACTTTACCACCGCCATTAAGCTCGATCTTTGATACACGGCCCACACCAAGCCCCTTTACCTGCACGCTGGCCGAAGGCTGCAGCCCCTGCACGTCATCGTAATACACATAGTATTCATTTTCACCCGAAAACAGGTTGGCGCCTTTCAAAAAATAGAACCCCGCAAAAAATATCAATAAGGATATAGCTACAAGCAAGCCGATCCTGGCCTCTTTCGAAAATTTCATACAGCTGGTATGGTGTCGTTAATTAGCAAAAGTAATAAAAACAGGTTCAATGGATATTTTATTACGATTCGTCAAATTAAAGTCTTTAAACAACCATGCCCATAAATACAAAACCCACCGTAACGCCGGTGGGTTTTGCCGGATCTGTTTTATTTAAAAGTCGGTGCCAAATGATACGTAGATGATCGGTTTAGGATTGCCTTCGATATTCCAGGCAACGTCCGTACGCACGAAATAGCCAAACAGCGTTGTTCTGAGTCCAAGGCCATACCCAAGACCAAGTCCGCCTGTCTGGTCATCAAGGCTTAGCGCAACATTTTGATTTGCCAGAAAGACATTATTCTTCAACGCATCGGCGTTAGGCAGCAGGCCGTTCCATGCAGAACCGGCATCCATAAAAGCCACCGCCTGCATATTGCGCAAAACTGTCGATTGTACTGGTCGTTTCAAGAACGTGGTGAATATGGGCAGGCGCAGCTCACTATTCAGCACCGCATAAGTATTGCCGTTGCGTGCATTTTGCAGGTAGCCACGAAGGTTGGTAGCCAGCGCCTGGAAAGCATAGTTCTCCGTTGGGCGCACGGGTACATAGGAACTATATTGCGGCATCAGCCAGTTATCTACACCTCCGAGGAAGTACAGGATCTTTTGGTTGCCACCTGAGTGCGCTCCTGCCAGCCTGTTAGCGAGGATGAAGTTCTTGAATATTTTCTGGTAGTGCCGGAAATCCAAACCAAGATTATAGAAACCGCCGTTACCATCATTTAGCTTGTACAAATACTCTGCAAAGAACTTATACCTAAACCCATTAAAAATATTGATCAATGGCTTTGATGCATTGTCGAACACATATTCCAGCCTGCCCGACGCCCAGTAAAGTTTTGGTGTAGAAGGCTCGACAAATAAACCAATGTCGTCCTGCGCCTTCACCGTCAGTTGGTCTTGCCTGAGTCCCAAATGAAATTTCACGCTGCGAACCCGGTCCAAAGGATAACTTACCGAGCCCTGGAGCAAGTTGGTAGCTCTTTTCAGCAACAGGGGGAACATCCTGGTTGTCACGCTGTCTATACGCACCGGCACTTCTTCGTTAGACACATTTGTGGAACGCAAAAACAAAACACTCTTATCCAATCGTTTTTTGAAGTTCTCATATTGCAGGAACCATGTCATGCCGGAAAAATTGATCGGCAGCCGGATCCCCCCGGTGAACCTGTGGTTTTCCATCAGGTCGTCAAGACTTACGGTCAGCATCCCCCCCAAAGGTGGATTCGCATAGCGGCCGCTCGACTGGTCGACCGATTGATACCTGTTAAACAATACACTGTTGTCGAGACGAACCGAAAAGAAGTCCGTCTTGAAACTTAACCTGTAGGGCTGTGGCTTCATTTTGATGTACGTACTATCTACTCGCACCAAAATGCTATCATTCACATTTGCCGTGTCAGGTACATCCAGCTCTATTTGCGCCACCGGAGTCGTATCCACTACCTCATCCATTACCACTTTCACTTCGGCGGATGTGGTATCTGCAGGCGTATCAGGAAATTCCGACTGAAATACATTCCCGCTCTTTAGTATCGGTTCAGCCGGTGGCGGGGGCGAGTAGATACTTCCATCGGCAGTTTGGGTATATGTTGGCTTAATGCGCCTGGTAAGCTCTGTGGTGGCGAGAATAGTAGGTTGCAAAGTCTTGGGTTCGGCATTTACGCCCGGCATCTGTAATTCGCGGAAATAAACATTGTATTTATCACCCACCTGCAATACGTCGGCCACCTGGTTGCTGGCCGGGTTATACTGGTGACTTAAAATATTCTGCGAATAGTTGGTCACAGGCACCGAATAAAAAGAATCAAGATTCCTCGAATCGCGTCCCAGAAGGATAACATATTTATTTTGTATACCGTTGGCATCATACAGATAAGCGTAGTTATCAC
>JAJNBR010000312.1 GCA_021156265.1 Flavipsychrobacter sp. | reverse complement strand
GGCGAACGCCCAGCTAGAAAGGACCACGACCCGGGAACCGGAGCGCTCATTAAACGATTAACCATTGGCTACGGCATGCATTTTGCACCCAACCCGCTGGAGGTTAGCGATCGTGAACACGAGCTGTTGCGCAGGCAAACGGTGAACATCAGGGCTGAGGATGCCAAGGTGATCTTCCTGAGCACATTTGCACCACTTGGAAGAATATCTGAAAAAAGTGCACTTGCACTCGATTTTGGCGTAAGCGCCACACTGTTCACTTTCCGCCACGATACGCTGATAACACCCGGCGGCGCAGAAGTTCAACAAGAGATACCGATAACGATGATCAACGTGCCCATCAGCTTCGACTTTAAAACAGGCGGAGAGGTGAGCTTGAATAAGGAACATAGAACCGTTTTCGCAGCCGGTATCGGTGTAGCGCCTGCCATGATACAAAACGACATCGCTATGCGCATCGGCGCAACGCCTTTCCTGAAGGTG
The DNA here is from genome assembly GCA_021156265.1 of Flavipsychrobacter sp. GTDB lineage: Bacteria > Bacteroidota > Bacteroidia > Chitinophagales > Chitinophagaceae > Polluticoccus. The sequence continues at coordinate 2,698 of JAJNBR010000312.1, read as the reverse complement.
GAAGCCGGCTTCCTCGCAGGTATGGTGTTCAAAGTACGTGGCATGCTTTACCTCGGCCAGGGCAAATACGTAAACGATAAAGAAATAGCTTCAGGCCCCTGGCTGACAAGAAGGTCGAGCGGACCACTGGGCGGCAGCATAGGCATCGCTATCGTGCCATTTGCTTTCGGGTGGGAGAAACCATTCTAACAACAGCTTATAAGAAATTTAAAGGCGGGACTTGTTCCCGCCTTTTTTATTTATTTCTTTTCTGTTTGGTTGTTGGCAAACGCCGTAATCACAAACGCCGAATCCTCTACTTTGTAGGTAACACTCGAGCGTTCCGGCGCCTCTCCTTTTTCTTTTCCCGTAAATGGCTCCATAGGAGCCAGCGGGTATTTCTTTTTAGAAAGCAGGTAGTGCAATTCGATCGCCAGGTTCTTTGTTTCTGTATCATCATGGTATTGGATGACGATCTTCTTTCGTTCCTGGTTAAGATTGTCGATCTTTAGTACCATATCAGAACTAACGCGGCGCTGGTGCGGCACGTTGTCCGATTGCGCAAAACAACTTGGCCCCATAACCAACAGGGCAATGATACAGGTGAGTTTCAGTTTCATAGAATTCAGGAACATGGTATACAGTTTTAGTTCAGTAGTACTACTAAACTAACCAATTTTCCTTTAGGGTGTAGCGGGGCTATCAACAACCTCTTATCCAAAATGCAACGCTTGTATACCTATCTTGCGCCGCTCCTGTTCACATTTGTCATGCCAGTATCCGGACCTGTACCCTGTGGCGTCGCATTGATGCTCGAGTCAGGATGTCCGCGGTCGCCTGCTGCAGGCATTACAGCACTGTCTGTGAGCCCGGCATTGGAACTGGTATTGAAATCGTCTTTTTCGTTGCTGTTGTACCCTTCGCCGGTGTCACCGCCGCCGCACGCAGATAATGCGAGGCACAACGCAAAGCAACCTAGACTGTAAGCTATTTTCTTCATTACTACCGTTTTTACCACTCGCACAGTTATCATGCCAGACCTTTATCGATATAGCATTTTACACAAACAATTTTACGCTATTTGTTAGAAAGTGACCCTGAGTCCATCTGCTACACTGCCGTGGAAAAAGACATTAGAAAAATCCGTCTTTTAACGGTGTTCAGATCAAAATGAGCTGGATAGCTTTGCTGCTCTGCTGTATAACCCCGGCCACCTGCGTACAGCAGCAACCGTCGATTCATTACTCACCGTCAAAAAACAATCCATGAACAAGATTTGCAAATTTTCTGTGAAAACTGCAATGCTGTCGGCTTTATTGAGCGCAGCATTTGTTACCCCTGCCCAGATCTACCAGAACGATTACACCACCATCCACATCGACCCGAACGAAAAACAATGGGTGGAGCAACACGCCATTTACCGCGACGACAATGAAAAGGCCTACTACATAGCGCAGGGCCTGCGCCCGCGCGATGGCAAGGAAACCTACCTCGGCCTTACCAAGTGCGATGCCGACATGAACATCATCCAGGTGTGGGAATACTTCAACGAATCCAAAAAGATGGAGATACGCACCGAAACCATCGATGAGATGTATGGACTGGACGCATTGATACTCGTCGGTCACTACGACGATCACAACGGCGTTTCTGCCCCGTTCGTTATGTCGATAAACAAATTCTCAGGCGGCGTCAACTGGTTCAGGTTTTTCCCGACACTGGAGCTTACTTCGCTGGAAGCAGAGAAGGACTATGTACTGGTAACGGGTAAACGCCCGCTGAAATATGGCGAAGGCATCCATGCCTATTCAGCCTCGGCAGCGCTCATCATGCGCCTCGACTACAACGGCGACCTGGTATGGGAACGCGAGTTTGAGGACAACAAGTACGACAACGGTATCTATGACGTGAAACAGGTGTACAATATCATGAACGATATCAAACGCCTGGACGATAAATACTTCGTGGCAGTAGGCGCTACCAACAACTGGGTGTTTAAAGAAAAACCCGAAAACACCTGGGACAATGACGGCCTGGTAGTTTTGATAGACGAATACGGCAATGTTAACTATGCTGTGTTCCTGGGCAACCTGCTGCCTTATGGCGTAGACAAACAAGGCATCCAGTACGAGCTGCTGGATCATGTCACTATCGACAAGAACGATAAAACAGTTGTGATAGCAGGCGAAAGGCTGGACCACCCGCAGTGGGATATTTCGGATGAAAGCCCTGTACCCGACCAGTGGGGACTTTGGGTAACCAAGTTCGATCCGTACAACGTAAGTCTTGTATGGTCTTACCGCTACCAGTTCAAAGACGAGTTCTACCGCATCAGCGATCCGGAGATAGAGCACGACACCAAAAGCCGTTACGGTATCTCTTACAACTTTCCCAAGCTGAACCCTATGGTGATGAAGCTGAAGGATGATGGTTCCGTCATGTATCACCGCCGTCATTTCATCAGCGGGTACAATAGCGGAAATATGCAGCTCAACGACATCACAACTGGCCTTGACTACGCCTGGAATATGACCGTAGTCGGCGAATTTGAGCCCGATGTGAACGAGTTCTGGTCATCATGGGGCTGGAATATTCAAGCCTTTGACAACATACTGGAGAAGTGCGAAATGGAAGAATATGATATAAAACCTAAAGAAGCTCCGTACGAGCTGGACAAAGTAGAATGGCGCGAATACAAAGTAGACTACAACAAAGAAGG
>JAJNBR010000063.1 GCA_021156265.1 Flavipsychrobacter sp. | reverse complement strand
CCAAGCTGGCTAACAGTAACACCATCGTTGTTGGTTTCCCAACATCGGTAGGTAACATACAGGGTGAGAGAAATGTGATACTCTACCCTAACCCCAACACCGGCAGGTTTACGATAAACCTTGGCGGTATCACCAAAGCCGGAAGCGTGCGGGTGGAGATAGTAAATGCAGTGGGACAGCAGGTGTATAGCAGTGAAACAACAATAACCCGCGGCAATATTGACATTGCGATGCCGGAAGTTGCCAATGGTGTGTATATGCTGAAACTGAAAGACGGTGGCGCTGTCACCAACCTCAGGTTTACAATAAGTAGGTAAAAAATTGACCATTACAGAACGCGAAGCGCCGGGCGAAAGTCCGGCGTTTTGTTTTTCAGATTTTGTGGCCCCCATGGGTTGTATCTTAAAATAATTTAAATTATTTTAGTTGCTAATCTATTTCTAACCACACAACACTTCTTATGAAAGCATTATTGTTTTGCCTTTCTGCTATTATTCTCCAGGCCGGTAGCTGCAGCGATGACGGCGACACACCTAGCTGCCCACCGTGCGAGCAACAACATGTTGACTCGACTGCGTCTCTCGCACCAAAAAAATATGGAAGGGAAATGATAGACAACTATTCAATTCCAGAAACAAGGTACACCGGTGTACAACAAATGTCGATGAATGTGAAAGACCTCCAGGCCTTGGTGAACATGTGCATGAGGGACAGAAAAGAGACTGTCAATGTGTACTTTGCTTCCCTCACCGGCCCGGCCGCTGAAACATACATAAGAGAGAACAACCTGGACCCATCTATGGTGGGCCTTGCAACAAACCAGCCTATTGTGCTGATGGGTTACAGCCGCGACCAGCTATTTAATGTGAGAACAATGATCTGCCCTCCACCTGCCACCTGCGGCATGGAAAACAGGTAACAAAAATCATTTACTATTTGATTCTGGAGAATGGGGTTCGGCAACGGCCCTATTTTCTTCATGGCGTCTTAAATGACTAACCGCCGCAAGCATTAATTTTTTTGCAGAGAAGCGCTGCCGCCAGCTGACCAGTTTTTTAGAGTTGAGAAAATGTACCATTTTTTCTTCCAGCACATGGTGCAGCGGTAACAGCATGGAGAGTAATACGATCTTTACCAGCCATATCTTCAGCGGCTCACCGTGCATCATGTGGTGGATCTTATGATCCGCGATCAGGATAATGAATTCGAAGAACAGGATAAAAGCGAAGAAGCCGAGTATCCGGATCATTATCCGTGAAACCGGGAAAAACCCGAGGAATATCAGCGCGGTAAATATCGCAGCTATGCAAAGCGTTATTACCATGTATTGAATGTTGTGGCGGCGGGTTTCTTCCAAGGCCTGCAGCTCGACATCTTTTTGCCGTTTTTTATTCAGGTTGTCGATCTCAAGGGCCGCCAGGTCTTCTTCCTTCGCTATCGCATTAACCGAATCCCGGAAATTCATATACTTCGCCTTGTAATCATAGGCCGTTTTGTAATCATTCTTCAGATAATAGAGCTTGCTCAGGTCGTTCATCGTATTCATCAGGTGATTGGTGCTGGACGTTGTGTAACACATGGCCATCGTCTTTTCAAACATGGAGATCGCCTGCGGTATGCTGTCTATGTCGCGGTAATAGGTCGCCAACTCTCCGAAGAAACGCTGTTTTATATGTATGTTATAATGCCGGTCCAATGACGGAAGAGCCGCTTTGAAAAAAGGATGGGCTAATTCCGGTTTACCACCATAATAGTACACTTCAGCCATAATCCAGTCAAAATAGTTGGGGCCTGTCTTTTCCCATACATGCTTCAGTACAGGATTATTATCGATGTATTGCAATGGCTCATTAACGTTTCCCTGAAATAATTTGTAGGAGAAGCGAAACTTCCTGGCCTCTATCACGCCAAAGAGATCGCCGGTGGAGTTTGCTAACGTCTCAGCTTTGTCCAGATACTCCATAGCAATGGTATAATCATTAAATATGCCCATCGCCAGGTAGTCATTAACCAGTCCCTGGCTGTTATGATTTATTTTGTTTAACTCAATGCTTTTGTACAGGTAATCGATAGCTTCTTCTTTTTTACCCATTTTAGCATAGAGGTCGGCGAAATAGTGATATACTAACGGAAGCAGCACAGGGTGCCTGGTGTCGTTGGCTATATCAAAGGCGTGGGAATAATGCTTGTACGCCATGAGCATGTTCTTCTGGTTTTTGTACACGCACCCCAGCCACAAAGCACTGGTAGCTTTTAAAGAATCGTTGTTGGTGATGATGGCAGTGCTATAGGAATGGTTGGCATATTTCATTGCCTGTTCAAATTCGCCTTCTCTCAGGTAAAACAGGGAAAGCAAGGTGTATCCTTGTGCAATATGCTCGTCATCCCTGATAGCCCTGGCATAGGACAATGCCCTCTCTATATAGGAAAGCGTAGTCGCCGATGCCTCTTTGGTAACGATGTTTTGGCTGTTGCGGGTTACAGTGCCTAATAATATATAGCGTGGGTTATTAAAATGAGCAGCCAATATCCAATTCCTGTTTCTTGTCTCTTCCGCCAGCATGATCTGCTTTTCTACAATGCTGTCAGCGGTAGCGTCTTCGCGGATGGCGTAATAGTAGCCGGCCAGGTTGCCCAGGTGGTAAATGCGTTCGGAATCAGACTTTGCACCTACGTAGCTGTTGTAAAATGTTTCCGGGCCGAAGCTATTTGCTAACAGCGGCCGGGCGGCAAAGAGCAGAACTATTAACCAAGTGAGTGATCGCATAGGCTTACAATGCGGGTGCATTAGTTATTAAGCCAAAAGATAATAAGATTATCCGGGATGTCATAAAAACGGCTTTGCCAACTTACAAAGCCGTTTGAAAAATATGGCGTCCTTTTGAGACGCCTTTTATGCTTCACCGGGTTCACCCCTCGGTCCTAATTTCTCTCGGATAGCCCGACCACCGACAGGATACCCGAATAATGGCGCCAGCAGGTAAAAATCGAATATTGCTGTTGTTAGTGGTATCAAGCCTGCGATGATAAGGGTTATATTCACACCACCAGCGTAGTTATACCCCCATGCCAGCAGGGCGAAACCTATAATACCCCTAAGCCATCTGCCCGCTCCTCCTGACATAAATCTGAAAAACTCTTTCATAGCAAATGGTTTTGTTTCCATTTATAACTAAGGAAAAACTGTACCGCCGAGCGGTTAAACGATGGTTTTTAACGGTTTAGAAAAAAAGTCCTTTAACAGCTCTGTAATCCGAAAGCATCAGACGTATATAGCTAATGTAACCGACAATAAAAGCTTGAAAAGCTCTGAGCGGCTGCGTACATTTAACTGTGCGACGCAACGAACCGAACCATTTAGCCATAACAAGGCTCACTGCGCTGTGGGCGCTGACCGAAAGTGCCGTTGGCGGATGGATACCCTATTGGTAATGCTTGTGAAATTTGCAGCCAGTCCCCAGTCACCTCCCCAGGCCTATGTAGCCGTAGGTTTCCAAGGGTTAGCGGGTGCGGTATTGTATAAGCTGGTCCCGAATTTCACTATTGCTTCGGTGTTATTCGGTGTTATCGCCATGCTCGAGTCGGCGCTACAGAAGCTCATCTTTATGACATTGATCTACGGCCGCTCCCTGTGGGAAGCGCTGGATGCATTCTTCGGGAACATTGTAAAGAGTTTTTCATTACCTGCTGACATTCCCTTCAGTTATTGGCTGATTGCGGGCTATACCTGGCTGTATGCAGTTTGGGGTCTCGTGTTAGGTATATGGATATCGCGATTGCCCGGAAGAATAAAGGCAAGAGCAAAGGCGATCGGCAGGCATTTTCGAGAGCTGCAGCTGGCAGAAGAAAGCGCTATACAGTCTACGACCGGGCGAAGGAAAGGCAGGCTCTTGCCTATGCTGTTGATGTTAGGCTTTATTGCAGGTGTATTTCTTTTAAGCGGGCGGGCTGGTTTAGGTAAGGCGGAATACGTGATCGTCCGGACCCTTGCGGCGTTGGTGCTGTTATTTGGGATCATTAACCCTTTAGTGAAATTGCTGTTGAAACGGTGGCTGAGCAAAAGCACGTCCAAACATAAAGAATCACTCGAAGAGATACTGGACCTATTGCCTGAATTGCGCAAACAGGTGCGGCCTGCCTTTAGGATGGCATCGACCAATCATACCGGCTTCAGGAGATACTCGGCATTTTTATTTATTTTGATCGTGATCACACTCTACCCGATACATGAGCGCACACCGGATCTACATCTTCACCCGAGCGGTACATAGCGGAAAGACAACTACCTTACAGCAGTGGCTTAGGAACACGGGCGTCAAGGCCGGTGGCATCCTTACACCCAATGTTGACGGCAAGAGAATGTTATACGACATATCAGAGGACAAGTACTATGAAATGGAAGCAGCCGCCGATGCTCCGGATTCTGAATGCCTGCTCGTGGGCAAATACAGGTTTACTAAAGAGAGTTTCAGAATAGCTCGTGAGATATTGGAGCGTGAGCTGAAACAACCGTCAGATTGGTTGATCGTGGATGAGATCGGTAAACTCGAACTGGAAGATAAGATGGGTCTTGAACCAACTATTACGCATATTATAAATTCATATAAGAATATAGACGGGCAAAATAAGCTGATGTTGGTAATTCGAAATTACTTACTGGACGAAGCTTGCGAACGGTACCAATTGAATACCGACATGATCATCAATAAGCATTTTTTCGAATGAGTAAGCTTTATGGGCTGGTAGTTTGCGGCGGCAAAAGCAGCCGCATGGGCACCGATAAGAGCCTGCTCAACTACCATGGCAAGCCTCAGCGTTACCACCTTTATGACTTGATGAAACCATTTTGTGAACGTGTTTTTATCTCCTGTAATACCTCCCAGGCCCCTGACATTCCGTCAGAATATGAGGCTTTGGTAGATGATCCGGAGTATGGGGAGATCGGTCCGATGGCTGCTTTGCTGACTGCATTCAAGCATCATCCTCAGGCCAGTTTTATGGTTATTGGGTGCGACTATCCATACATTTCCGCTAGCCATCTAAAACAGCTATTTAAAGCAATACTTGAGGTTAAGTGCGCTGTTGCATATTACTGCAGTGAAAACTGCTTATATGAGCCATTATTGGCTGGTTATCATTCAAATATGAAGTTATTACTAGAGAATAACTTTAGGCTAAACAGCCTATCCCTGCAGCGTGTTTTAAAAGAACTACCCGCGGGCATAATTACACCTGATAATGATATGGTTATTCGCAGTATAGATACAGTAGAAGAATATGAAAAAGTAGTGATGCAGTTATGTATATCTAAAAATTTCAATTCAAAATAGGGCATTTTGTTGCTAAACTAAGGCTATGAAGGAAGAAGCGACACTCCGGGCCGATATTTACAAGGTTTCCCGAAATCACATGTCAGAAACAGATGATGTGTTGGCCGTGGAAGAGCCGTTGGAGATCAGGCTGGTTCACGGGTCAGCAGATAAACGCATACAGAAAAATTTGTCTGTGACTATGCGCACCCCTGGCAGTGACAAAGAGCTAGCAACCGGCTTTTTATTCACCGAAGGAATCATCAATAATATTAGTCATGTAAAGGATGTTTTATTGAATGATAATATTATTTCAATCATAATTGACGAAGACGTTAATTTTGACCTGAGCAAACTGGAGCGCAATTTTTACACTACTTCCAGTTGCGGGGTTTGTGGTAAATCGTCCATAGAGGCAGTGAAAACTGTTTGCCAAATCTCATCAGATGGGGGTACGCTGCACTACCCCGCCGGTCTTATTTATACCCTGCCCAACCTGCTCAGGAAACAGCAGGATGTGTTTGAAAGCACCGGTGGTCTTCACGCCTCTGCCCTGTTCGATGCTGAAGGCAAGTTGCTTCTTCTTCGCGAGGATGTAGGTCGTCACAATGCACTCGACAAACTGATTGGCGCGGCGTTGGAACAAGGAATGCTGCCACTGGATAACCACTTACTACTACTCAGCGGACGCGCCAGTTTTGAGTTATTACAAAAAGCCGCTATGGCAGGAATTAAAATGGTAGCGGCGGTGGGTGCACCTTCCAGCCTGGCAGTGCAAATGGCTAAAGAATCTGGCATAACTTTGATCGGTTTTTTGAGGGACAACCGGTTCAATATTTACAATGGTGAACAAAGGATCACCATATAACGACTTTATTATGAAGCTCAGGATAAAGAACAACTCTATACGATACAGGCTAGATAAGAATGATATCCAGGAATTGGGAGCAAAAGGCTACGTAGAAGGCAGAACGGAAATCGGGCCTGACCTGTTTGTGTATTCGCTGCAGGGCTCTGACGAGCTGCAGCTTAACTGCAAGCTAGGTACCAACAAGATCACTATCTACATGCCGACTGCGCAGATCAAAGAGTGGGTAACCAGCGAACGTGTGGGTTACGAGCATCACATGGATCTGCAAAGCGGAAATAAACTTCATCTGCTGCTGGAAAAAGACTTCAAATGCCTGGATGATACTGTTGAAGACCAGTCGAACAACTACGACAACCCGCTGACGCAGAAGAAGGATCAGTAATTACTCCGCTGCAAAAACCGGTAGCTTAATCCAACATTCGCATTCACCAGGTAAGGTGAGGCATCTGCTTTGAATGTGCGGCTGTCGGCCCCCACAAAGTCCACTTCAACCTCTCCTGTGAAAGGCATGATGGAATCAAACTCGAAAGAAACGCCGGCGTTGAAATAGATATTTCGGTAGATGAAGTGTTCTGTTTGCAGATCGAGGCCTGCATAGAAATTATCATAAAAACCTTCATTACCCCATTGATACCTGTGCCCCGAAACAGTCGGGTCGGCCATGCTTCCATACGATCCCGAATAGACATACTCCCAACGGCTGGCAAAGATGACTGCCGGTGCTGCGGTCAACTTCCAGCCCGGCTGCACGTAACAAGATAAACCGGCCAGGATCTTGGCGCCAACGACACCCTGCCACATGGATTCGGTCATTCGTTCCCGCGTAGTGCCATAGCTGAAGCGTATACCGGGGCGGTTGAAATATGCCTCAGCGGCCACATAAAGTTCAAAACGGCGAAAGAGATGACGGTTGTAGCTGATGCAGCCATATGGCACCACGTGCGATATGAAGGAATAATGCTCATCCAGCTGCCCCGTATATTTGTACACAAATGCTTTTCGCGCACCAAACTCCATATCGCCATAGCCGGAAAAAAGCGGCACGAACTGTTGCCGGGGGCTCGACGCGGGGGCCTTTTGCGCAAGCGCCGTTGAAACGGATAGCAGGAATAGGAATAACAAGCGATACCTCATGACATCAGTTGAACGCTTTTCTTAGGCAAATATTATCCATTCTTATAAATATCCTCGGTTCTGTCTTGCCAATAATGTCTTATTTTGTAAAATAGTCTATGAGCGAGGAACAGCAAATACCGAACGCGGAAAATCCGGAAGAATTTACCGGGCTGAAGCTGACCAAACCTAAGGTCATAGCCGCTGGTATCCCTGCTGTGCTTTCCAGCGCTAAACACATGTTTAGCGAGATGGATATTCCACGTGCGTTCAAGGCATTGGCTACGCTGAACCAAAAGGATGGGTATGATTGTCCCGGCTGTGCCTGGCCCGACCCTGACGATGAGCGCTCCCCTATTGCCGAGTATTGTGAGAACGGCGCTAAGGCTATTGCTGAGGAAGCCACTACTAAAAAACTCACCGCTAAATTCTTTGCAGAACATTCCGTTGCCGAACTGGCACAGCACAACGACTATGAAATAGGTAAAAAAGGACGTGTGGCAGAACCCATGTACCTGCCTAAAGGAGCGACGCACTACCAGCCTATCAGCTGGGAGGAGGCGTTTAAAAAGATAGCGAAAGAGCTGCGCGAACTCAACTCTCCCGATGAGGCTGTGTTCTATACTTCGGGCCGTACCAGCAATGAGGCAGCCTTTTTGTACCAATTGTTTGTGCGGGAGTATGGCACTAATAACCTGCCCGATTGTTCGAACATGTGCCATGAGTCGAGCGGTGTGGCGCTGACGGAATCGCTGGGTTTGGGTAAAGGCTCTGTGACACTGGATGATTTTTACGAGGCGGAAGCCATCATTATACTCGGCCAGAATCCCGGTACCAACCACCCGCGCATGCTCTCTGCTTTGCAAAAGGCTAAGGAGAACGGCGCGGTGATCATCTCGGTTAATCCCCTGCCGGAGACAGGGCTTATCAGTTTCAGTAACCCCCAAACTGTAAAAGGCGCGCTGGGCATCAAGGCCAAACTCACCGACCTTTTTTTGCAGGTGAAGCTGAACGGCGATATGGCTCTCCTGAAAGCCATCACTAAACTGCTGATGGAAGAAGAGGCCAAAGTGCCTGGAACTGTATTCGATCCGGGATTTATTGCCGACCATACTATTGGCTATACTGAGTACATCGATAATATCAGCCAATACCGCCTGGAAGAATTGTCGGCTGCGTGCGGCATAGATATGAAGCAGATCAGGAAGGCCGCCAGTATGCTGAAAAACCGTAAGCGCATTATAGCCTGCTGGGCTATGGGACTGACGCAGCATAAGAACGCCGTTGATACTATCAAAGAAGTGGTAAACCTGCTGCTGCTGAAAGGCAGCATCGGCAAACCCGGCGCAGGTACCTGCCCCGTGCGTGGGCACAGCAATGTGCAGGGCGACCGTACCATGGGCATCTATGAAAAGCCCTCGCAGGTTTTTCTCGACAAGCTGAAACATGTGTACGGCTTTGAGCCCCCGCGGCACTATGGCTATGATGTGGTGGAGTGCATCCATGCCATGCACCGAGGCGATGCCAAAGTGTTCCTTGCCATGGGCGGCAATTTTTTGAGCGCTACACCTGATACGGAGTATACTGCCGAGGCATTGCGTCGCTGCAAGCTGACGGTGCACGTTTCCACTAAACTGAATCGCAGTCACCTGGTGCATGGCGAGGAAGCACTGATACTGCCCTGCCTCGGCCGCAGTGATAAGGATGAAATGAACGGCGAAATTCAGTTCATCAGCTGCGAGAATTCGATGGGTGTGGTGCAGATGTCGAAGGGCGGGCTGAAACCTATATCCGACCAGTTGCTGAGCGAGCCTGTGATCGTGTGCCGACTGGCGAAGGCTGTGTTCGGTCCGCGCAGCAAGGTAAACTGGGACCTGTACCTGGAGCATTACGATTATATCCGCAACGATATAGAACTGACGATACCGGGTTTTGAAAGCTACAATGCGCGAGTACGCCACCCGGGTGGCTTTTACCTGCCCAACGCAAATCGTGAAGGCAGGTTTTCGACACTCAGCGAAAAAGCGCATTTCAATGTGGCTGATGTTATGTTCCATAAGCTGGAGGACGATGAGCTGATGATGATGACCATCCGCAGCCACGACCAGTTCAATACTACCATTTACGGCCTCGACGACCGCTATCGCGGTGTGTTCAATGAGCGGCGTGTCATCTTTATGAATGAAAAAGACATCGCCAAACATGGACTGAAAGCGGGAGATGTGGTGGACCTGTTCAACTACCACGAAGGCAAGGAAAGGGTTGCTCGCAAATTCATAGTGGTGGCTTTTAGCATCCCTGAACAGTGTACTGCTACCTACTTCCCCGAGACCAATGTGCTGGTGCCCATCAACAGTACTGCCGATAAGAGCAACACACCCACCTCGAAAATGGTGGTTTTGAAGCTGAGGAAGCATGTTATCTGAACCTCAGATTAAACCGATTTTACTGATTAGGCTGCTTCTTAGGCGAATTTTGTTGTCGTTTGTTGTCGATTTAATGTCTTTTGCAAAGTGACAGCGAGGCCGCTTCGCTTGGTTGTTGTCGTTTTTTCATATCAGAACTATGATGGTGAATGATTAAATGATTCAACTGATTAATATGTGGAAGCATTGTCTGGGCTGCATTTCCGTCTCGAATTTGTTACAGTTTGTTGTCGTTTTTAAATGACTACAATTGCCTGGCCGGGTGGCAGGAGCTTTATCCCGGGAATTCTTTTTTCCACTCAATAAGTTCAGGTCCATGGTTTATAGTTTACTATAGCAAATATACGGAAATTTTATTAATTTTGCTTGTATCGATTCTATTGCATTATGGATGCTTCGATGTTATTTTATAAACCGGTTGCAGCAGACTACCCGCGGTTGCTGGAGTTGTGGGAATCGTCGGTGCGGGACACGCATACTTTCCTGGAAGAAAAGGACATACAGTTCCTTAAAACCCTTATCAGCGATAAACAGCTGTTCGATATGGTAGAGTTAACTTGTATTAAAGTAGACAATGGTGTGATAGCCGGCTTTATGGGCGTTTCGGCCGATAACCTGGAAATGCTGTTCATCGACCCGGAGTTCAGGAATATGGGCATTGGTAAGACTTTGCTTTTGCACGCCATTGAAACGGTTGGCGTAAAGCGGGTTGACGTAAATGAACAGAACCCGCAGGCGGTGGGATTTTATGAGCGGTTTGGATTTAAGGCGGTGTCGCGGTCGGAGATGGATGGTATGGGATTGCCGTTTCCGATATTGCATATGGAGTTAGCGTAAAGCAGATGCTTTTGCTGGTTTAGGTCGAAGTGTATGCTTCGACCAGTAGTGATAGGCAATATTTCCTAGCTTTAATGAAAGACATTTTCATATGCGTTTCGACAATACATCTCATAAACAGCTTTCGGTATTTGCAGGCAACTGGAAAACCACGGGACAAACTGCTGAAGGAATAATGGTAGAGGCCACCGATAGCTATGAATGGCTGCCGGGTGCCTGGTTTTTACTACACAGGTGGGATGCGGTGATGGGTGAAGACAAAAGCAGTGGTATCGAGATACTCGGATATGATGCGGAGAAACAAGCTTTTCATTCTCGCTTTTATGATGACCAGGGTAATACGGATGCGTATGTAATTCAACACGAAGAAAGTACCTGGAAGTTTGAGCGCCCCGGTGAACGGTCAACAGTTAATGTAAGCGACGATGGCAATACACTTACCGTTTTGTGGGAGACCGCCGATGAGAATGGTAATTGGAAAATCTGGATGAATGTAGTGTTGAGGAGAGTTTAAATAAATCGGATGGTTTGAATGGTTTGGGCAGAGAATATTTAGACCATGAGATGAGTGTAATATTGAGTGCCGAAACAACGTTGTCTTATTTTTAACGAGGATTATCCATGATGCGACTTTTGCTCTTCCTTTTTTTGCTCTCTTTTCTCTCCTGCGACCGCCCGGAGTGCAAAAACACAAATCCCATTATCGCGCAGCACCCATTCCATGCCATAGAGTATAAATCAGAGTTGGCACGGCTTATCAAAGAGAAAGGTGCAGAGAACCTGAAGTACTGGCTGGCGTATTATTACCGGCAGGATGGTAAGGACTATGCAACTGTGTATGTGAAGGGTGAAGACGTCTGTGCAATTATGTTGATGGATATAACGAATGGCGAGGGCTGGAAGCACTTTAAAGAAGCACAGGGCGCGAGCTATAATGGTGCAAGATTAATAGATCTGCACTACTGCATAGAGCAGCGCGGGCTACAAACGGATTTCGTGTTTGAGAAGATGAGGATGATATTGGATTAGGCTTCAGAAATCTATTCGGCCTTTCCCGTGTGGCGTGTTCTACCACCCCCGTTTCGCTGGCTAGCGAAACGGCCCCTCCTTATCAAGGAGGGGAGTCTGAATATTTAGTTCTGCTTTTTGTCGCCTTTGTGCTTGTGGCCATGCCAGTGACGGTCTTTGTGGCCACCGCCTGTGCGTTTCTTTTTTACCAATGGATGGTACTCCGGACCTGCGGGTATGCCTTCGGGGTTGGCCAGCTTGGCTACCTCTTGTCCGGTCAGGTTTTCTATTTGTGCAAACTTCCGCTGGTCTTTACCGTTGATGAAGGTGATCGCAGTACCTGTTGATTCTGCACGCGCGGTGCGGCCTATGCGGTGTACGTAATCTTCAGGATCTGGCGGAACGTCGTAATTCACCACCAGGTCAATTCCTTCTACGTCTATCCCTCGTGAGAGTACATCGGTACCTACAATCACAGGCAGCTGCCTGCTTTTGAACTCGCGGAGTATCTCTTCACGCTCTGGTTGCTCCAGGTCTGAGTGGAATGCTTTTACATTCATGCCGCCGCGCTTCAGCTCTTTGTGCAGCTTTTTCACGTGCTCTTTGGTAGAGGCAAATATGATGATGCTGCTATAGCTGCCGTGTGCGAGGATATGTTTTACGAGGTCTACTTTATGTTCGTCACCTACCAGGTAAGCCTGTTGCAAAATGCCTTCGGCCGGTTTGGATATAGCGATGCTCACTTCTTCCGGCTCACGCAGAATGGTCTTTGCCAGTGACCTGATCTTAGGTGGCATAGTGGCTGAGAACATGACCGTTTGCCGGTCTTTAGGCAGGTAGCCCACTATCTTCACGATGTCTTCGAAGAAGCCCATGTCCAGCATGCGGTCTGCTTCATCCAGAACCAGGTGTTTTACCCTGTCCAGCTTTATGGCACCCGATGCCAGGTGCGCTATCAGTCGGCCGGGCGTGGCTATGAGAATATCTACACCCTGTTTGAGGGCGCGTTTCTGTTGCTCCCAAATGTTACCATCGCCGCCACCGTATACGGGTATAGAGCTAATGCCGAGATAATAAGCCAGACCTTCTACCTGCTGGTCTATCTGCTGTGCCAGCTCGCGGGTTGGCGCCAATATCAGGGTATTTACTGCTCCCTGTTCGGTATGTAAAATCTTATCGAGCAGCGGCAAAACATAGGCTGCCGTTTTGCCTGTACCCGTCTGGGCGCAGGCTATCAGGTCTTTATTATCTAATATGATTGGGATGGCGCGCTGCTGGATGGGAGTGGGCGTTTTGTAACCCATCGTGTCCAGTCCGTCCATCAGGTCCGGGTCAAGATCAAAATCGTCGAAAGTCAAAGTTGTACTGTGTGTTAGACGGTGAAGTTAAGGAATAAACACCAGCAACTGTTAAATAACAACCTGCAACACAGCGGATAAGCAGTAAAAATGGCATATAAACGCTAACTTTGCAGGTTTAAAACTTCAGCGTGCAAGCCATAGTATATTATCTTGTTTTGCCATTTATTTACCTGGTATCGCTGCTGCCTTTCGGGGCGCTGTATGCGGTGTCGGATTTCATGTATGTCGTGTTGTACAAGCTGCTGGGCTACCGGAAAGAGGTAGTGCTGACCAACCTGCGTAAATCATTCCCTGAAAAGACTGAAAAGGAGATAGAGCAAATAGCCAGCGACTATTATAAATACCTCTGTGACCTGTTCCTGGAGACCTTCAAAACACTGACGGTGGACAAGAAAACTATGCTGAAACATTGTTATTTCAGTCCGCAGGCGTTAAAAGTATTCAATGACCTTGCAGCCGAGAACAAGAGCGTGGTATTGGTGATGGGCCATTTCGGAAACTGGGAATGGGCAGGCAATACCTTCAGCATGCAGTGCAAACACCAGCTGTACGTGATCTACCACCCCATCCGCAATAAATATTTCGACTGGCTGGTGTATAAAATGCGCACCCGTTTCGGCACGAAGCTGATAGCCATGAAGGATACGTTCAGGGAAATGCTGGAGAACCGTGCCGAACTGAATGCAACAGCATTTATCGCCGACCAAACACCCGGACCGGAGAATGCTTACTGGACAGAGTTCCTGAACCAGGATACACCGGTATTTAAAGGCACGGAACTGATAGCACGCAAGATCAACTATGTAGTAGTGTATGCGAAAGTAAAGCGCATAAAAAGAGGTTACTACGAGATATTTGCAGAAGTGCTGCATGATAATCCAAAGAGCACAACCGACGGTGAGCTATCGGAAATGCACACTAAGAAACTCGAACAGGATATTAAGGAACAACCTGAGATATGGTTATGGTCGCACAGGCGGTGGAAACATACACGTCCCGTATCAACAGTAAAAGAACAAGTGACTGCATGACCGGAAGAGAACTAATACTGGCCACGAAACCTTTTGCAAAGGAGATACGCAGCAAAAGCTGGCTGTACTTGCTATCTACGCTGGCGATGTTGCTGGTCACGGTAGCCGGCACCCTGTTCCTGCCCCACCCGGCGCTGAAACTGGTCAGCAGCGTGCTGATGAGTTTACTTATGTTGCGCATGTTCGTTATCTACCACGATCACCAGCACCATTCAATATTATACATGTCGGTGATAGCGGATGTTATCATGAGCATATTCGGAGTGTATATATTAGCCCCCACCAGCATCTGGAAACGTTCGCACGATTATCACCACAATCATAATTCGAAACTGTTCAGTGCCAGCATAGGGTCTTACCCCATTGCCACAAAGAGTAAATTCGAATCGATGAGCAAAAGCGAGCAGCGGCTATATTTGTTCGTACGCCACCCACTCACCATTTTGTTCGGGTATTTTACCATGTTCATCTATGGCATGTGTATCAGCTCTTTCACCAGTTCGCCCAAAAAACACTGGGATTCTTTGGTGGCACTGATCGTTCATGGTGTTATCATTTATGCATTGTACAATTTCGCAGGATGGCAGGGCGTCTTGTTCACGGTCTTTATTCCCTTCTTCATTTCTTCGGCTATAGGCGCCTACCTGTTTTACGCACAGCATAATTTCCCCTCTACCACTTTCAGCTGTAAAGAAGACTGGAAATACGAGGTAGCTGCACTGGAGTCATCGAGCCATATGCTGATGCATCCGTTCATGCGGTTTATGACCGCAAATATTGGGTATCATCATATACATCACCTTAATTCCCGCATACCTTTTTACCGCCTCCCGGAGGTCTACAAGGCAATACCAGAGCTTCAAAAAGCCAAAACCACATCGCTGGCTCCACGGGAAATAGCCGCTTGTTTCAGGCTAAAAGTCTGGGACCCGGAGCTGAACAAAATGACAGGTATTGACTGATTTTTGACGTTAACATAGAATTCATAGTAATCTTCAGGTTTATCAAATAAATACTCTTACCTTCGGTGCATTATTTAATTTTTTTTATTTTTTACAATGCAAGAAGGTACAGTAAAATTCTTCAATGAAACTAAAGGTTTTGGTTTCATTAAGCCAGCTGACGGGTCAGCTGACATCTTTGTTCACGTTTCAGGCCTTATCGATGAGGTTCGTGAAAATGACAAAGTAAGATATGAAGTGCAAAATGGTAAAAAAGGTTTGAACGCTGTTAACGTACAGGTTCTGTAATCTTTTTCATATACTTTAATATCAGCGAAACATGCTCCCCGGAGCATGTTTTTTTGTTTATAGCCCTCCCCTTTTTCGTAAATTTACAGACTGTTTATGTCACGCTCGTACGCCGATCTCCCGCTGCATTATGGCCAGGTGCCACCCTGGCTATATAACCGCATGAGTGCGCTGGGCGTGGCTATTGTTGAGGCCGTCATCACGGATTATGGCAAAAGCGCGCTGCTGCAACGACTAAGTGACCCTTTTTGGTTCCAGTCGCTGGGATGCGTACTGGGTATGGACTGGCATTCGTCGGGAATTACTACTTCAGTGATGGGCGCTTTGAAGCGTTCAGTGAATAAGCGTTCAAAAGAATTAGGTATCTATATCTGTGGTGGCAAGGGACGATACTCGAGAGAAACTCCTGCGGAACTGATGAAGATAGCCGAGGCCACCGGCCTCAACGGGGACCTGCTGGTACGTAGCAGTAAACTGTCGGCAAAAGTGGACAATACCGCCATACAGGACGGCTTCCAGCTTTACCTGCACTCTTTTATATTGAGCGATGAAGGAGAATGGGCAGTAGTACAGCAAGGCATGAACGATGCAACCGGCACAGCGCGCAGGTACCATTGGCACTCCCCCACCATACAATCATTTGTTGAGGAGCCGCATAGCTTTATCTATGGTCCCAACCAGGGGCTTATACTGAACATTACCGATAAGCAGGCAGATACTACACGCAACGGTGTGCTGCAATTGACAGGGGAAGATCCTGCGCACCTGCTGCCGGAGATACAAAAACTGGTGATGCCCGGCCACCACGATGTGCGGGCAGAAGATATAGACCTCAAGCGCCTGGGCACTGTACTGGCAGTAGCGCATGAAAAAGAGTTGCTCGATATGGAATCGTTGCTGTTGCTGGAAGGCCTCGGTCCGCGAACCCTGCAATCGCTGGTGCTGGTGAGCGAGGTGATACATGGTACTCCCTCCCGTTTCAAAGACCCGGCCCGGTTCTCTTTTGCGCATGGCGGAAAAGATGGTCATCCGTTCCCGGTGCCTACCAAAGTCTATGACGAGACCATACAAACCCTTGAGCATGCTGTGAACAGGGCGAAACTGGGTAATGCAGACAAAAGCGAGGCGATAAAAAACCTTCATAAAGCTGCACAAAGACTGGAACAGGATTTTCAACCCAATAATAATTTCGACCAGTTAATAGAGCATGAACGCGCCGAATCGTGGAAGTATGGCGGCCGGACCGTCTCCGGCAAAGCGAAACCACCCAAAGAAAAACCAAAGGGTGTACAACTTAGATTGTTCTAAGCTTGCATATGAAATTATAACGTAGTAGATTCGCCTCCATAACAAATTATCCCATATGAGAAAAGCCTATCTTCTAATTGCACTTGCGTGCGCCTCACTGGCAGCATGCGAAAGGAAGAATACGAACGACGCATCTGTAACTTTACCCTCAGCCTATGTCCTGAACGGTGTTACCGACGTAACTGTTGAACGCGACAGCATGGTAACAGTCAACATCATGGTAGACCAGCAACCAGGCCGCGCCCAGGAAAACGTAACTCTTTCGGTTACCGGACTGCCATCAACAGTCACAACCAAGATAACACCCGAGAGCGGAACGCCTAATTACCACTCCGAGATCACATTCAAGGCTTCTGATGCTGCGGTTCCGGGCTCATATCCCATCAAGATCGTTGCTACCAGCGCTACTGGTTCGAGGACGTACGATGTAAACCTTCATATAGTGCCGATCACTGAGTGCGCTTCGAAGGTAATGGGTGAATACACAGCAATCGACAAATGTGATACCACTACCGGTACTGAATATCCTGTTATGGTCTCGCCTGTATTTAACAAACAAAACAGGGTTATATTGAGTGGCTTCTTTGGTGGTGGTGGTTCTTCATCATCAGTTACTGCTAACCTGGAATGCAACGGCAAAACACTAACTATGCCTAAGCAGAACATTATGTTCTACGAAATCAGCGGTAATGGTTCTTATAAGAAAGATACCATCACTGTTAACTATACTGTAATGAGCACTTTCGACACGGTAATGTGCACAACGCAGCTTGTTCGTAAACCATAGCAGTTAAATAGTATTTAAAATAGTAAAGCCACCCCGACGGGTGGCTTTTACTTTTACCTGTTATCGGTATCCTTGTTATTGTTTGATCCACTTCAGTTGAGTAGCGGGCTGGTCATCTGTGGCAACTGTCACCAGGTACATGCCCGGTGCGATGGTTGCGGGCAGTTGAATGGCACTCTCGCCGGCTTCATGGTTGCCGTTGACTTTCCATACCAGTTTACCTGTTATATCTGCTACCCTCACCTCAACACCTGCGGCTTCTGCAAGTGTTAGCTGCAGGCTTGCTGATGAATGCGATGGATTGGGTATAATGGTAGCAAACTGAGTGCCCTGCGCGAGGTCGTTTACATGTACCGGTATGGTGGTGGTAGCATCCTGTTCATCGAATGCTGTTATCTCTATACCATCTTTATCAATGATCCTGGTGCTTCCGAAAGTAAAAGTAACCGTGGCACCGGGAGTCGCATTGGCAGGTACGGTAAAGTTGAGTGTACCGATGGTTCCATTACCGTTCACCTCCGTATGGTCATTGCGCACATGTGCCCACTCTACCTTAGCAGGGAATGTTTTGGTGAAGTTGAAAGTATTGCTGCTGTTGCCCAGCCAGGTAGTAGCGGTAGTGACAGATGGCGAGTTCATAGTAATACCATTGACGGTAATGCGTGTTGCAATACCATAGATATTGGGCATAGGTGTAGTAGCATCGCCCAACTTAATTGGTATCGCAACGGCAGTGCCCGGTTTCAGCGTGATGCCTGTAAGGTCGAGATATAATGGCGGAGCTCCGGTGGTTTTATTGTGGTATTCACCTTTAGGGTGTGTAAGGCCATAGTTGGCGGTTACAGAACCCAGGTCGGTGCTGTTTACTACTCCGTTTCCATCGCAGTCGGCGTGTTTCATGTTTACATTGTTAGTCATAAAGCTGTTGGCCCAGGGCATGCAGTGTTGCGCTACCCAGCTGGTCGTCGGACTAACGCGTGAGGCACCGGTTTTTCCCTTCGCGATGGCAATATGCAACGGGTCGTACATGTTTACGGTGAAATCACCGTTTGCATCGCCGGGCCACACGCTGTCAGATGCGCATTGTTGTGTGCGTACAACAAAAACATAATTCATCACAGATTTAGGGCAGGCGTTATCGGTTGCACTTATATTGACAAAGAAGTATGGAAGCGTCGCAGGATTGAGCGATGCGGGCGTGGTCCAGGTAAGGTTAACCGAGCCGTTGCCCGGAGCGGAGGTGTAAGTCTTTGTGAAAGTCCAGCCGGCCATGGTGGGGGTCACTGCATTTACAAACACAGAGTCGCTACCGGCATCAGCAAAATTGAGTGTGATATTATTTGCCTGGCCGGGACAGGTATAGGCAGTCATGTTACCCGGAGGTGTCGGGACGGTGATATTCGTGGTGCCATTCAGCGGCATGTAAATAAAGTCCTTGATGTGCGATCCAACCAAGACACTGTTTCTATATTCCTTTACTTTCATGGCAATCGCGTAAACACCCATAGATGCGGCCTGCATGGTAAGCGTTTTGGTAGTATTATTCACGCTACAAACGCCCGTGGAACCAAGTACGTTCGTGAGCGAATACCCGGTGCCCCATGTACAATTGGTTGAAGCAGTGTGCATCGGCGTCACCAATTCGTACGCTACGCTATCTGCTTCAGCGT
>JAJNBR010000311.1 GCA_021156265.1 Flavipsychrobacter sp. | reverse complement strand
AAGGCGGACAGGCATCGTATCTTATCAACTACCGCTACTCCACCCTTACACTGCTGCAAGGTTTCTTCGACCTTGGCGGCGTATTGCCCGCTTACCAGGACTTTTCGTTCAAACTGAACCTTCCTACAAAAAAAGCAGGAACGTTCTCCCTGTGGGGTTTGTGGGGCTACAACGTGGCATCTAAAGATGCTGTTGCCGATAGCACGGAATGGGGCTTTAGCAATCCGAATTTTAGCCTGCGTGCCTACGGTGAAATGGGCGTAGCCGGTATCTCGCATCAATATTTCATCAACAGCCATTCTTACATCAAAACAGTAGTATCGCTTGCGAGGGATTCGTACAAATCAGACATCGATTCGCTGAACCCGACAAATAACTACGCAAAGGTGCCCACGCAACACGCGCGGCATATCAACGATTACTACCGCGGCACCGTGATGTATAACAATAAGCTAAGCAGCAGGCATACCGTCCGTGCAGGCCTTGTAGCACAGCAGATAAGCGCCGATATGCACGAGGCCTACCATGATGAGGAACTGGGGCAGTGGATCGAATTCATAAAAGGCAATGGCAGCTCGCAGTACTACCAGGCTTACCTGCAATGGAAGTCGCGGCTTACAGAGCAACTCACGCTTATCACAGGAGTGCACGGTTCCTATTATTACCTGACCGAAAAAGGAACGGTAGAACCCCGGGCCTCGCTGAGCTACCAGCGCAACAAAAGCACCTTCGCTTTGTCGGCAGGCTTCCACAGCAAACCGGAGCACATCTCCGTTTACCTCTTCCAGAATGACTCGTTTGGTAATGTGATGAGGAAAACCAATAAAGACCTTGACGTGCTGAAAGCGTTTCATACCATAGGCGGCTATGAGACCAGCCTGCCGCTGAAGATGCGTCTGAAGGCCGAAGTGTATTACCAGTACCTGTACAGCATACCTGTGGAGATGGATTCGAACACTGCCTTCTCCATGCTGAACACGCAGAACATTTACTCGCTGGCGGAGATCAACAAACCGCTTTCCAGTACAGGCACCGGCCGCAATTACGGTATCGACCTGAGCATTGAAAGGCCATTCGCCAATAACTATTATGTGATGGTATCAGGCTCGCTATTCCGTGCACTATATACCAGCTACGCTGGCGATGAATACAATACCCTGTTCAACCGCGGCTACCAGCTGAATGTGCTGGGCGGAAAGGAATTCAAGCTGAATAGCAACGGTAGCCGCATACTGGGAATAAATGGTAAAACATTGTACAGCGGCGGCCTGCGCGAATCGAAAATAGACCTGGCGCGTTCCATGCAATACGAGCAGCTAATGATCGTTCCGGGTCAGTACTATACTAAGCAAGGCATGCCCTATTTCCGGATAGACGGCAGCGTGTATTATAAATTCAACCGGAGACATGCTACGCATAGCCTGCAGCTCGATGTGCAGAACATCACCAACAGGCGCAATTATTTCTATTCGTATTTTGACGGTACGAATGGCCGTATCGCAACTGTTTACCAGACGGGTATCATACCTACTATCGCCTACAGGATAGATTTTCACTGGTAAAGCGCGACGAAGGCTATTTTTTAAAGATCCGCCTGAACCGTTTGCCGAGACTGCCTATAGCATCTATCTGGTCGGAAATGGTCTCGATAAGTGCGCTGTCAGCTTGTTCTATATCACCCATATTGATACCCGACTCCAGTTGTGCAGGAAATACCACGATGAAACTGTTTTGCTGGAAATAGTTCGACAGATAGTGTTGTAGTTTGCTGAGCTGGTTTGTATAAGAGTTATTGCCTTTACGCGAGGATATGATCACAAAAAGATCGTTTGGCTTCACTTCCCCGCTGAATACCAGGAAGTCATCCCAGTTACTGAATTCATTGTATAACAGTTTTAACGTGCTGCCTATACGTTGCGCATGGCTTTTAATAAATGTCAATGTTTGCGCTTCTGCATAAAAAGCGATCGACATGCCCCCTTCCCTGGCAATCATCAGCAACTTATTCAGCCAATGCAAAAAACCGACTTCAGTTTCCGCTTTGGCCGGCGCAACAACCACCAGGCGCTTTAGTGTATTGAATGGTTGAACTGGTTTGTAAATGTAGATCGTTTCGAAGACCCGCCGGATGATACTCTCCGTTATCTCACCCAGGAAGTTTTTTTGATCGGCATCGCGGTGCAGACCAATCACTACATCGGTAACATTGTGCTCTTTTATGGTATAAACTATGCCGTTGCTGATGCTTGAGTCGTAGCGTTTAACGGGGATGAGGATATTGTCAGAAGCAGTAGCGTAGGAAATAGCCTTCTCCAGTATTTTTTTACCGCTTGCAACCCCTTGTTCGTACAATTGCTCGTCGTCGGTGACATGCAGGGCGTAAATTGGTATCAGGCTTTTTTTAGGAGCGAGCGTGATACCCAGGTCCACGAGGTCAGGCACCAGCTCTGGATAACCAAGGGAAATCAGTACTTTTTCATTTGTCTTTTTATCCTCAGCGTGGTCATCAGCATCACTCAATTCCAGCGCCAGGTCTTTGGCCGCTCTTTCAGTTACAAATGAACCTATACTGCAGCTGACAAGGATGAGTAGCACAGTACCGTTCAGCACATCCTCGTTCAGCAGGCGGATAGGTTCACCAAACTCCGTTTCACCTGTTATGATGTTGTATCCCACCAGGATGATGGCCAATGTTGCCGCAGCACGCGAGGTACTTAAGCCGAAGATCATTTTGCCCTCGGCGGTGGTCAACCGGAATATCTTTTGGGTTATGATGGCGGCCAGGTATTTAGTAGCTATAGCTACTGTAATAATAACGCCTGCCACTTTTAACGCACCCCATCCCTTTACCAATACGGAAAAATCTACCAGCATGCCGACGCCAATCAGGAAAAATGGTATAAATAATGCGTTACCTACAAAATCGATCCTGTTCATCAAATGCGAGGAGTGCGGAACGAAACGATTGAGCACCAACCCCGCGAAGAATGCTCCGATAAGCGCTTCCAGTCCTGCAGCTTCTGCAAGAAAGGAAGCGAGGAAAACAGTAGCCAGTACGAAAATGTATTGAGAAATACTGTCTTCGAAGTTTTTGAAAAACCAGCGGATGATAATAGGAAATACAAAGAACACGATACAAACAAAGACGACCGACGAAATACCCAGTTGCAGCCAAAAGGCAGTCGATACTTCTCC